>CANQCS010000012.1 GCA_947589745.1 uncultured Oscillospiraceae bacterium | reverse complement strand
TTGCCCAGTGTACCACTTTTTTCGGTATCTCAATGCTTTGGGTTCATAGTATGTTAACTCGTTGATTGACCGTGGTTTTGATCGTTTTGGGACTTGTTATCCGGGCAAAAATGGTATATAATAAAAATCCATCTGTAAACTCATGTTTGATTCTCCGTGAAAGGATGTTTTCCATGATAAAGCTGCAAACAAAACGGGGCCTCATCAGCATCAGCGACACTGTGTTCGCCAACATCACCGGCAACGCCGCCACCAACTGCTTCGGCGTCAAGGGCATGGCGTTCCGCTCCATGACCGACGGCCTGGTCCACCGTCTCCGCAAGGAGGCCATGAGCAAGGGCGTCCAGATCGTCTACAACGAGGACGGCTCCGTCTCCATCCGGCTCCACATCATTGTGGAGCACGGCATCAATATCACCGCCGCCTGCCGCTCCATCATGAGCGAGGTGCAGTACAAGGTGAGCAAGTACACCGGAATCCCCGTCAAGAACGTGGACGTCTGCGTGGACTCTGTTGTGTCCAATTCCAAGGGGGTATAAGCCGGTATGATCCAGACCATCGACGGTATTCAATTCAAGCAGATGGTGCTCCACGGCGCCGCCGCTATCACGCTGCACAAGCAGCAGATCAACAATCTGAACGTCTTCCCCGTGCCCGACGGCGACACGGGCACCAACATGAGCCTGACCATCGGCGCGGCCGCCGACGAGCTCCGCAAGGGGGCCCCCGAGTCCGTAGCCCAGGCCGCCTCCATCACCGCCGGGGCCCTGCTCCGGGGGGCCCGGGGCAACTCCGGCGTCATCCTCTCCCTGCTCTTCCGGGGCATCTCCAAGTGCCTCAAGGGCCACGCCGCCGCCGACGGCCCCCTCTTTGCCCGGGCCATGCAGGAGGGCGTGGCCGCCGCCTACGGCGCGGTGATGAAGCCCGCCGAGGGCACTGTCCTCACCGTGTCCCGCCTGGCCTCCAAGCGGGCCGTGGAGGCGGCGGAGGAGAACGGCGACTTCGACTACATCCTCTCCGAGGCCATCCGGGTGGGCCACGAGGTGCTGGCCCAGACCACGGACATGAACCCGGTGCTGAAGAAAGCCGGGGTGGTGGACGCCGGCGGCCAGGGCTATCTGGTGATCCTGGAGGGGATGCTCTCCGAGCTCCGGGGCGAGCCCATGCCCGAGCTGGAGGAGGAGGGCCGGCAGAAGCAGGCCAAAGCCGACTTCAACGCCTTCTCGGTGGAGGAGATCACCTTCGCCTTTGACACCGTGTTCATCGTCCGCAAGGACGACCCGGAGGTCAACCTGACGCCCCTGCGCAAGTACCTCAACAGCATCGGCGACAGCCTGGTCATCGGTGAGGACGACGAGGCTTTCAAGGTCCACGTCCACACCAACATCCCCGGCGCCGCCCTCACCGAGGCCCAGAAGTACGGCACCCTGGAGCTGGCCAAGATCGAGAACATGCGCACCCAGGCCGAGGACGTGGCCGCCGGGCGCAAGGCCCAGAGCGTGGACGACCTGGAGCAGGTGGAGGAGGAGCTGGAGTCCGGGGAGCCTCAGCCGGAGGAGCCCGCCATCGCCCCGCCGGAGAAGAAGTACGGCTTCCTCTCCGTCTGCGCCGGGGACGGACTGGCCGCCGTGTTCCGGGACCTGGGGGCCGACGGCATCATCTCCGGCGGCCAGACCATGAACCCCTCCACGGAGAGCATCCTCCAGGAGGTGAACAAGGTCCCCGCCGAGGTGGTCTTTGTCCTGCCCAACAACAAGAACATCATCATGGCCGCCCAGCAGTGTCAGGGCCTCACCCCAAAGCAGGTGGTGGTGGTGCCCACCACCACCATTCCCCAGGGCGTCACCGCCATGATGAACGTGGACACGGAACTGGGGCCGGACGAGTTGCTCTCCGCCATGAGCCAGGCCGTCACCGGCGTGTCCACCGCGCAGATCACATACGCCGCCCGCAACAGCGACTTTGACGGCTTCACCATCAACGAGGGGGACTATCTGGCTCTCCTGGACGGCAAGCTCTTTGCCACGGACCGGGACATCGGCGTGCTGCTGGAGAAGCTGGCCGCCGCCGCCGCGGAACGGGGTGCGGAGTTCGTGACCCTGTTCTACGGAGAGGACGTCTCCGAGGAACAGGCTGACGCCGCCGAGGCGGTATTCAATCGCAAATGCCCGGAGGCGGAGCTGTCCATGCTGCCGGGAGGCCAACCGGTATACTACTATATTATCAGTATTGAATAAGCAGGAAACGAACAGAGCGGCGTGACTTCGGTCACGCCGCTCTTCAAAACGGTAGGGGGGCTCCGCCCCCCACCGGGCTAGTAGGCACCCTGGGGGTGCCTGCCTTCCCCTGGTGACTTTTCCCTCGCAGGAAAAGTCACCAAAAGTGCGCTTAAGGGGGCTTTCGCCCCCTTAAGAATCCCTCGGGATGACGGTTAAGGGCAGATGGGTGTTGGGTAGGACCCAGAGAAAGCTTTCATCGGGGGTGCCTCATTGTTTTTACCTTATTCTTACTGCCGGTTGCTCCGTTCCACTACGCAATTGATGGATGTTTCGTTTCGAGCCGTATACGGAAATCTATCAATTGCGTAGTGGAACGGAGCAATCAGCAGTAGGTCAACGGCCAAACCGACCAACGCACCCAATGAGCCCCTGCACCAGCGCTTCACTGTTCTTGGGGACATACTGAAACAGCCGCTTCGCCCCATACACGGGGCCCGGTGCGGTTTAGACCAAACGAACCAAAGGTGGAGCGCAAAACAAAAAATTAAGGAAAGATTCTCAAGAAAACCATTCCTGGTTTTCTTGAGCGTGCTTTTGGTTACTTTTCCCACGGGGAAAAGTAACCCAGGGGCGCACCCATCGGGGGTGCAGATCAGACCCGGTGGGGCGGAGCCCCCACACCCCCTGTATAGGTTATTTGGACGCGGCAGACTGCCATATTTTCTCTTTCAGCAGGCTGTCAAACCTGCCGGCCGGGAAGCCGGCCACATCCACCATGTCGCCTGTCCAGGCGCTGAGCAGGATGGCGTTGGAGATGGTCAGCGCCAAGATGCCATCCTCCCCTCTGGCCAGCAGCGGAGCGCCGTCCAGCACCGCGTCCGCGAAATTATTGAGAATGCCCGGGTGGCCCGCCCCGGCGGAGGGGCCCACCGGTACGTCCTCTTCCCGGTACTCCGGCTTGCCGAAGGGGATTGTGTTGGTGTCGTTGAAGACCCGCTCCGGGACCTCGTTCCGCCAGAAGCGCAGGCGGCCGTTCTCCGCCACCAGCTTGCCCATGTCGCAGGCGATCTCCAGCCGGTTGGTGCCGGGAGCCTCCCCGGTGGAGGTGATGTACTCCCCCGTGACGCCGCTGTCGTACTCGAAGTAGGCCATCACGTCGTCCTCCACCTCGATGCGGTGGTACTTGCCGAACCCGGCCCTGGCCCAGATGCGGTCCGGCATCCCGAAGAGCCACTGCCACAGGTCCAGCTGGTGGATGCTCTGGTTGAGCAGCACGCCGCCGCCGTCCCCCGCCCAGGTGGAGTGCCAGGTGCTGCTGTCGTGGTAGGCCTGGGAGCGGTACCAGTCGGTGACGATCCAGGTGATCCGCTTGAGCGGCCCCAGCTCGCCGCTCCGCAGCATAGAGCGGAGCGCCTGGTAGACCGGATCGGTGCGCTGGTTGTACATGATTCCGAAGACCCGGCCGGACCGGGCCGCCACCTCGTTCAGTGCCTTCACGTCTTTCACGGACACGCCGGAGGGCTTCTCCGTCAGGACGTGGAGGCCGTGGGAGAACGCCTCTATCGCCTGCGGAGGGTGGTCGTAGTGGGGCGTGGCCAGCAGGACGGCATCGCAGAGGCCGCTGCGGTACAGCGCCTCCGCCGTGTCGAATACGGGGATGCCGGGGTGCTCCTCCCGGAACACGGCCTGCCGGGCCGGTGATCTGGCGCAGACAGCGGCGAGCTCCATGCGGGGCACCTTCCCCGTGGTGATAGACGCCGCGTGTTTTTCGCCGATGCCGCCGTATCCGATAATGCCTATCCGCAGTTTTTCCATGACAGTCCCCTCCCTGATCTGGCGGAGGGCAGACCGGCGGGGTCCCCTCCGCGGAGTTTTGGTTGCTAAAAGTATAGCACAGCTGTCCGCCGCCCTTCAAGTCCCCGGTGATATTTCTGTCCTGTCCCGTATATTTTTCCCACGGCGGGACAGACTATCAGCGAGGTGATAAAAAGCAATGACCACAAAGGAACTTCTGTATGTGGAGGACGCTCTGAGCCACGAGAAATATTTTCGGAGCAAGTGCCAGGAGGCCGCCCGGCAGATCCAGGACCAGGACCTGAGAAACTGTGTGGAGCAGATGGAGAAGAAGCATGAGCAGCTTTTCCAGAGCTTCTACGGCCTGCTGTAATACTTTTTCTTGAAAGAAAAAGTATCAAAAAGAACTTTAATACCGCTACCAAAGTGTTGCAATCCCAACATTTCTCGCACGGTAACGATATATGGTTCTAATTGAAAAACAGTATAAGAAAGGAGCGGAACCGCGATGGACGACAAGAACCTGATGGAGAACATCCTCCTGCTGGAAAAGGGCGCCTGTGACCTCTTTATGCACGGCACCCTGGAATCCGGCACCGCCGGCGTACACCAGACCTTCTGCAACGCCCTCAACGAGTCCCTGCATATGCAGGACACCATCTACGACAAGATGACCGCCAAGGGCTGGTACACCACCGAGCAGGTGGAGCAGAACAAGGTGAACACCGTCAAGCAGCGCTTCGGCGGGCAGTGACCTGCCGGAGACATGAAAGCCCCCGGGACCGAAGTCCCGGGGGCTTTTTCACCGTGTGTACAGCAGGGATGGAGAGGAAGCGCTTACAGCAGGGTCTTCTCGGTCTCCTTGTTGAACATGTGGACCACGTTGCCGCCGAAGGAGATGCTGATCTTGGAGCCATAGCTCATGTTCTTCTGCTCGTTGGTCAGGTCAACGGTGGGCAGGATGACGATGGCATCCTTGCCGTTGATGTTCACGTGCATGTGGATGGTGGCGCCCATCAGCTCGGTGACGTCCACAGTGGCGGACAGGGCGTGAGGATCGCCGGGCTTGGCCAGAGTGACGTGGTCGGGACGGATGCCCAGAGTGATGCTCTGGGGGTTGGTGTTCTTGGCCTTCAGGATGTTCTGCTTGTCGGCGGGCAGATCGATGCGGGTGCCATAGACGTTGACATAGTAGCCATTGCCGTCCTTCTCCAGCTTAGCGTCGAAGAAGTTCATGACAGGCATACCGATGAAGCCGGCGACGAACAGGTTGGCGGGGTGATCGAAGACCTCCTGGGGGGTGCCGATCTGCTGGATGAAGCCGTCCTTCATGATGACGATACGGTCGCCCAGGGTCATGGCCTCGGTCTGGTCGTGGGTAACATAGATGAACGTGGTGTGGATGCGCTGACGCAGCTTGATGATCTCGGCACGCATCTGGTTACGGAGCTTGGCGTCCAGGTTGGACAGAGGCTCATCCATCAGGAGCACCTTGGGCTCACGCACGATAGCACGGCCGATGGCGACACGCTGGCGCTGGCCGCCGGACAGAGCCTTGGGCTTGCGGTCCAGATACTGGGTGATGCCCAGGATCTCAGCGGCCTCCTTGACCTTGCGGTCGATCTCATCCTTGGGGGTCTTCTTCAGCTTCAGGGAGAATGCGATGTTGTCGTACACGGTCATGTGGGGGTACAGGGCGTAGCTCTGGAACACCATGGCGATATCGCGGTCCTTGGGGGCCACATCGTTGACCAGCTTGCCGTCGATGTACAGCTCACCCTCGGAGATCTCCTCCAGGCCGGCGACCATGCGCAGGGTGGTGGACTTACCGCAGCCGGAAGGACCGACCAGAACGATGAACTCCTTGTCGGCGATGTCCAGATTGAACTGCTGCACCGCGACGACGCCGCGCTCGGTGACCTGCAGATTGACCTTCTTCTCCTCGACAGGGGCCTCGCCCTTCTTGGCCTTCTTGGGCTTCTTCTGGTCGTTGCTGTGGGGGTAGATCTTCATGATGTTCTTCAGGGTTACAGTTGCCATTCTCCAGGCGTTAGTGAGAACGCCTCCGCGAATCTCACCTCGGAAGGGCGGAGCAGAGCCGCCAATCCTTTGTGACAGGTCTCCACGCTGCCACACCGCACGCCTACGCGGGATAACATCCTTTCTTGTCAGTCTGCCTGACCATTTTGTGGAGTGGCCAGACAGCTCATAATATATTACCCGGAGGGAGCCTCCCCTCCAAGCTGCTAATACTTTACTATTTTTGTCCCCAAAAATCAACCCTGAATTTCAATTTTGGCAGATACATGAAAAGAGCCGCCCGGTTTCCGTCATTTTAGACAAAAATAAATCGTTTCATTTTCCCGGCCCGCGTTTCGCCCGCCGGAGGGGGACGGCGGCAGATTTGTGCATTTTCGTGGTTGATTTGTGCTGGTCGTTCTTGACATTCAGCAATATGTATATTAAAATGAACCTGGAGAAGATTTTCCCTGTAAAACCTGTATGCTGTGTGATTTTGAGAAACGAGGAGACGACTATGAAATTTTCCAGCAAGGTCAAAAAGTGCGGACTTTCCCCCATGCGGAAGTTCCACCCCTACGCCGTGGCCGCCGAGGCCGCCGGCAAGAAGATCTACCACCTGAATATCGGCCAGCCCGACATCGAGACTCCGCCCCAGTATTTCGAGGCCGTGCGGGACTTCCAGCTGCCGGTGCTGGAGTACGCGCCCTCCCCCGGCCTGCCCGTGCTCATCAAGGCCATCCAGAAGTATTACGACAATCTGGATATGCACTTTGACGAGAGCGAGATCCTCATCACCACCGGCGGCAGCGAGGCCCTCCAGATCGTCTTCAATTGCATTCTGGACGACGGCGACGAGGTGCTGATCCCTGAGCCCTTCTATCCCAACTACAGCACCATGGTGGCCACCTGCGGGGCGAAGATCCACCCGGTTCCCACCACACCGGAGACCGGCTACCACTACGCCG
Organism: uncultured Oscillospiraceae bacterium; assembly: GCA_947589745.1. Taxonomy (GTDB): domain Bacteria; phylum Bacillota; class Clostridia; order Oscillospirales; family Oscillospiraceae; genus Pelethomonas. The sequence goes on along the minus strand of CANQCS010000012.1, from coordinate 46,177 downwards.
ACCGGGCCAAGATTGAGGCGGAGATCAACGAGCACACCCGGGCCATCGTCTGCACCAACCCCGGCAACCCCACCGGCTCCGTGCTGACGCCGGAGGAGATGCGGATGATGGTGGACATCGCCAAGGAGCACGGCCTGTTCATCATCGGCGACGAGGCCTACCGGGAGTTCGTCTACGCCGGAGAGCCCCTCCAGTCCATGGGCCAGTTCGACGACGCGCCGGAGAACGTCATCGTCATTGACACCGTGTCCAAGCGGTTCTCCGCCTGCGGCGCCCGCATCGGCTGCATCATCAGCCGGAACAAGGAGCTGATGGCCGAGGCCATGAAGTACTGCCAGGCCCGTTTGAGCGTGGCCACCCTGGACCAGGTGGCCTCCGCCGCCCTGTACGACGTGGGGCCGGAGTACTTTGCCGCCGTCCGGGAGGAGTACAAGCTCCGCCGCGACACCGTGGTGGCCAAGCTGAAGGAGATCCCCGGCGTCATCTGCGAGTGCCCCCGGGGCGCGTTCTATCTGATGGCCGCCCTGCCGGTGGACGACGCGGACGCCTTCCAGAAGTGGCTGCTCACCGACTTCGACGACAACGGCGACACCGTCATGTTCGCCCCCGGACAGCCCTTCTACGCCACCCCCGGCAAGGGCGTCAATGAGATCCGCATCGCCTACGTCCTAAAGCAGAAGGACCTGGAGCGGGCCATGGACCTGCTGGCCAAGGGCATTGCGGCGTATAATAATCGCAAATAACCGCTGATCATCCGGCGGCATGAGGGAACAGGGCGGTATGTGGATCGCATACCGCCCTGTTCCCTCCTGTTCCCGCGGATTGACAATGCCGCCGCTTCCCGGTATACTGGGGGTACAGAACCGTATTCCCGGAGGCCCCTATGTAAATACCCACTGGACCAGCAGCAGGAGGACCAGTCCGGGCACCCCCAGCACCCCCACCACCAGGGCGTTGAACAGGTTCACCCCCAGGGCCAGGCCGGTGAACGCGCTGGTGGCGTTCACGGCCACCAGCGCCCCCAGGCCCAGCAGGGTATTGAGCCCCGCCCGGAGGACCAGTCTGACCGGCGCGGCGTAGGCCTTGGCCGCGGCGGTCAGCACCACCGCCGCAGCCAGGGCCAGCAGCGCGGCCACCCCTACATCCATCGGCCCCTCCCGCCCGCGCGGGCTGTGACGGCGGTGGCCGAGCAGGCCTCCATGTCCTTGATCTGCCGCACCAGGTAGTTCATCTTGGCCTGGAGGGCCCGGATCTCAAAGATGCATGCCTCGGTCAGCTCCGGGTCGCTGACATAGTCGAAGGATGTGTAGGCGTGGTTCAGGGCGCTCTGGGTCTCCTGCAGGCTTGTCTTTAATTCCAGCAGGGCGGGCGCGTCCGTGCTCCGGGCGCGGATGGGGGAAATGCGTCTCATGGAAGATCCCTCCTTGGTTCCCAATGTATTCCCAGTTTGGACAGATATTCCGGGTTTTATAACCGGGAGGCAAATTTTATTCGGAGGAGCTTGCCGGATGGACGAGGCATATATGCGCATGGCCCTGGCCCTGGCGGAGGAGGCCGCGGCGGCGGGGGAGGTGCCCGTGGGCTGCGTCATCGTGCGGGACGGCGCGGTGGTGGGCCGGGGCTGCAACCGCCGGGAGGAGAAACAAAGCGCCCTGTCCCACGCGGAGACGGAGGCCATCCGGGAGGCCAACCGGGCACTGGGGTCCTGGCGGCTGGACGGCTGCGAGCTGTACGTCACCCTGGAGCCCTGCCCCATGTGCGCCGGGGCCATCCTCAACGCCCGGATCAGCCGGGTGTACTACGGCACCAGGGACGAGCGCATGGGCGCCTGCGGCGGGGTGGTGAACCTCTACATGGAGGACTTTCCTAACCGCCCCGCCCTGGTGGGCGGCATCCTGGAGCGGGAGTGCCGGGAGGTCCTGGGCCGGTTCTTCCGGGGGCTGCGGGGTCCGTCCCCCGCGCCCGGTCCCCTTCCCTGACGGCCAGGAGCGATCAAACGCAAGGAGAAGACCTTATGGCAACAGTGACACTGAAAAAAGGCGAGGGCCGGGCGCTGAGCGCCGGCGGGCCCTGGATCTATGACAACGAGATCGCCTTCATCGCCGGGGACCCCGCCGATGGGGACATCGTGGCGGTAGAGTCCCACAACGGCTACGCCCTGGGGCAGGGCTTCCTCAACCGGCGGTCCAAGCTGACGGTGCGGATGCTGACCCGGGACCCGGCGGCGGTCATCGGTCGGGCGTTCTTTTTGGCGCGGGTGCGGGCGGCCTGGGAGTACCGGAAGCGGACGTTGGACACCGGGAGCTGCCGCCTCCTCTTCGGGGAGGCGGACTTTCTGCCGGGGCTGGTGGTGGACAAGTTCAGCGACGTGCTGGTGGTCCAGTCCCTGGCCCTGGGCATCGACCGGTGGAAGGGCACGATCCTGGAGTGCCTCCGGGAGGTACTGGCGGAAGACGGCATTCAAATCCGCGGCATCTACGAGCGCAGCGACGCCAGAGTCCGGGAGCAGGAGGGCATGGAGCGGGTCAAGGGCTTTTTGAGCGACCCCTTCGACACCAAGGTAGAGATCGTGGAGAACGGCGTGCGCTACCTGGTGGACGTGGCCGAGGGGCAGAAGACCGGGTTCTTCCTGGACCAGAAGTACAACCGGCTGGCCATCCGTCCCCTGTGCCGGGGGGCCAGGGTGCTGGACTGCTTCACCCACACCGGGTCCTTCGCCCTCAACGCCGCCATGGCCGGGGCGACCCATGTCACCGGCGTGGACGCCTCCCAGCTGGGGGTGGACCAGGCCAGGGAGAACGCGGCGCTCAACGGACTTTCCAACGTGGACTTCCTCTGCGCCGACGTGTTCGAGCTGCTGCCGGAGCTGGAGCGGCGGGGGGAGACCTTCGACGTGGTGATCCTGGACCCGCCGGCCTTCACCAAATCCCGGGCCTCCGTGAAGAACGCCGCCAGAGGCTACCGGGAGATCAACCAGCGGGCCATGCGGCTGATCCGGGAGGGCGGCTTCCTGGCCACCTGCTCCTGCTCCCACTTCATGGGCCCGGAGCTGTTCGCCGGGACCATCGCCCAGGCGGCTAAGGACGCCCACAGGCGCCTCCGTCAGGTGGAGTTCCGCACCCAGGCCCCGGACCACCCCATCCTCTGGGGCGCGGAGGACTCCTATTATTTGAAATTCTATATCTTCCAGGTCTGCGAAGGATGATACGATGCGATAAGATATGACAGCACCCCTCCGGCGCAACAGGCCGGAGGGGTGCTGTGTGATAATGAAACAGGTATTGCGGTGCCTCGGAACAGGATCACTTGATCAGCGCGATATTCTTCAGGATGGGGGCCAGGGTGTTGGCCACGGTGCTCATCAGCTTGATGAAGATATCCAGGGCCACGCCCACCACGTCCTTGCGGGTGTCGCCGATGGTGTCGCCGGTGACGGCGGCCTTGTGGGCCGGGGAGCCCTTGCCGTGGCCCTTGATGTTCTCGCCCTCGATGTACTTCTTGGCGTTGTCGAAAGCGCCGCCGGAGTTGCCCATGAAGATGGCCCGGGGAATGGCCACCACGGTGGCGCCCACCAGAATGCCGCCCACGAACTGCACGCCAAACAGGAGCCCGCCCACCACGGGGATCAGCAGCGCCAGCACGGAGGGCAGCACCATCTTGCGGATGGCCTCCTGGGCCGCCAGGCGGATCATCTTGTTGTAGTCGGGCTTTACCGTCCCCTCCAGCACGCCGGGAATGGACATCATCCGGTCGCCCTCGTCGGCCATGATCTTGGCGGAGTCGATGGTGTTGTCGGTGAGCATGGCGGAGAAGTACTCCACCAGCGCACCGCCCAGGATGCCGCCGGCCACCACGTAGAAGGAGGCGAAGTTGAGGCTGAGCTCCGCGCCGATCCGGGTGTAGTTGCCCACGTAGGCCACGATCAGGGACACGGTGGCGAAGGCGGCGGAGCCGATGGCAAACCCCTTGCCGATGGCGGCGGTGGTGTTGCCCACGGCGTCCAGCTTGTCGGTGATCTTCCGCACGTCCGGGTCCAGGTGGCAGGACTCCGCCAGCCCGCCGGCGTTGTCGGCGATGGGGCCGAAGGCGTCGATGGACACGGTGGCGCCCACGAAGGCCAGCATCCCCAGGGCGGAGATGGCGATGCCGTAGGTGCCGCAGACCTTGCCGGAGATCAGCAGGGCCACGGCGATGATAAGCACGGGGGCCAGGCAGGAGCGGGAGCCAATGGCGTCGCCCTTGGTGACCACAAAGGCCTCGCCCTCCTCGCAGATCTCCGCGAGCTGACGGGTGGGCTTGTAGTCGGTGCTGGTGTAGTACTCGGTGATGGCGCCGATGGCCACGCCGGAGAGGATGCCCATGACGGCGGACACCCAGGGGGAGGCCCAGCCCAGCAGGAAGTCCTCATAGAGGTTCCCGCTCCGGCCCAGCCCGCCGAAGATCACATAGGACGCCGCGCCGCCCAGGATGACGGTGAGGCCCGCGGAGATCCAGGTGGACATGTCCAGCTCGTGGGCAGGGTTGTCGCCCATCTTCTTGAAGTTGGCGATGCAGAGCCCCACGAGACAGCCCACCAGGCCGCAGCCCGCCAGGATGATGGGGAACATGACGGTGGCGTTGAAGGTGGCGTCGGTGATGCTGTCCAGGGAGCCGTGGGTCTGATACAGGGTGACGGCGATCATGATGGAGGCGGCCATGGTGGCCACGAAGCTCTCCAGCAGGTCGGAGCAGTTGCCGGCAATGTCGTTGACGTTGTCGCCGATGAAGTCGGCGATGGTGTTGGGCACGCGGCTGTCGTCCTCGGGCAGGTCGTGGCGGATCTTGCCCAGGATATCCGAGGAGATGTCGGCGGCCTTGGTGTAGTTGCCCCCTGCCACGCGGTTGAACATGGCCACGATGGAGCAGCCCAGGGAATAGGTGGAGATCCGCATCACCGTTGGGTTGCAGGACATATTCCCCAGGGGGATGAGGCCGGTGCTGGTGCCGGTGTGGTCCACCCCGCCCTGCACCAGCAGGATGAGGAGCAGGCCCAGCATGCCGAAGCTCTGGACCGCCAGGCCGGAGATGCTGCCGCCGCAGAGGGCCACCTTCACGGTCTCCCCCACGGACAGGCTCTCACGGGCCTTGTTGGCGGTGCGGACGTTGGCGTAGGTGGCGCTCTTCATGCCCAGCACACACACAGCTGAGCTCATGGCGCCGCCCAGCAGGAAGCTGATGCCGGACGTCTTTTCGATGAACAGTGTGAACAGGACGACCACTGCCGCCAGCACAAGGCAGATGCTCTTGTACTCCGTCAGCATGAAGGTGTTGGCGCCGGAGCGGATGATCCCGGCCATCTCCACCATGTCAGCCGTCCCCTCCGGCAGCCTCCTGATCTTCCAATAGTTGAAAAACACATAGGCGATACCGAATATGACGAGACACAACACAAGGTACCATGCGGTCATGTAGATTCCTCCCTTTCCAAATGATGATAAAAGACCACATATATCATATATACTAAAATTTTCTCAAAATTTCAAGTATTTTCTACGATATTTACAAAAATTTCACAGATTCGAGCCGATGCGGCATTCCAACGCCTTGCGTTTCCTTTTTCAATCAGAACAACGTATCATTGCCGGGCGGGAAACCCGGAATTGGGCGATGTTCCGCAAAAAGAACCCCCGCCGCGGAAACCGGTCCGCGGCGGGGGACTGTCTGGGGAGGCACGTTATGCGAGGTTGAGTACCACAGGGATGGTCAGGAGGTATATATTGTTCATATAGACGACAATGTTGATGGTGAGCGTGCCGCTCGTCATATCCACCTGGGAGAAATCGAATTCAAAGGTGAACGCCGGGCCGGACTGTGCGGCGGCGTACACCGCCCTGACGGTGATATCGCCGGTGACGGAGATCCGGTCGCCGGGATGGTAGGTCCTGCCGCCGATCTCCCAGTGGTCAAAGGCCTTGCCCTCGGGGGCGGTGAAAGCACAGGCGGGGAGGGTGTAGGGGCTGCCCTCCTCGATCTCCACGGGAGCCATGGTGCCGGCGCCGCCGTTGGACAGGAAGGTAACGGTGCAGGTCACGGGCGCGGTGTCCAGCTTCTTCCAAACGGCCCTGACGCTGACATTGCCAGTGACCGCAATGGCGTTGCCGGGAACGTAGGCCCTGCCGTCGATCTCCCAGTGGTCAAAGGCTTTGCCCTCGGGAGCGGTAAAGGCGCAGGCGGGGAGGGTGCAGGGGCTGCCCTCTTCGATCTCCACGGGGGCCATGGTGCCGGTGCCGCCGTTGGAGAGGAAAGTAACGGTATACACCTCGGCCGGAGCGTCCTTCCACAGGGCGGACACCGTCACATTATCGGTCACAGTGATCCTGTCACCGGGCTGGTACTGCTTTCCGCCGATCTCCCAGCAGTCAAATTCCATCTTATTGGGAGCGGTAAAGGTACACTCGGGCAGCGTGTAGGTTTTGCCCTTCTGAACCTGGGCCTCGGACATATAGCCGTATCCCCGGCCGGAGTCAAAGGTGACCCAGTAGGTGGGGATATCGCTGACATAAATGCTGCAATGGTCCCGGAAGCCGCCCTCCTCCGTCTCAACAGTAATATATGCGTAACCGCTCTCGCGGGCGGTGACAAGGCCGGTGCTGCTGACGGAGGCGACCTCCGGGGCGTCGCTGGTCCAGATGAGATTCTGGTTGATGGCATTGGCGGGCTGAATCTCCACGGGGAGCTGGTAGGTCTCGCCCACGGTCATGTCCACGGAATTCTGGAGCAGCGACACGCCCAGCACGGGGATGATGTCGCCGTCAGAACAGTGAATGGCGGCGCGGTACAGGATCCCGTTGTTATCCCAGTCATTATCAATTGAAATCTCTTGCCACTGGGTCTTGCTGCCGGAGTAATACACGTCCGTCAAAGCATTACAGTAATAGAATGAATCGTACTTGATTGCAGTCACACTTTTGGGGATAGTAATACTGGTAAGGCTGCTACAGTGGGAAAATGTATACTCACTAATTTCAGGGACGCCATCGGGGATAGTGACATTGGCCAGACTGGTGCAGCCAGAAAAGGCACCATTGCCGATTTGCGTAACACTGTCTGGAATAACCACGTTGGTCAGGCTGGTGCAATCGGAAAAAGTATTATCTCCAATTCTGGTAACCCCTGCCGGAATGACCACATCAGTCAGACTGGTACAACCATAAAATGTTCCATCGCCATAATTATTATCATATTCTTCAGAGCCAAGCGAGGTCAAATTCTTTGAGAGAGTAATGCTGGTTAAGCCCGTACAACCGGAAAACGCCCCATCCATGGACAGTACATTGTCAGGGATAGTGATGCTTGCTAGACCAGTACAGTTACGAAATACCTCATCTATGGAAGTCAAACTGTCAGGAATCTTTATGCTCGTCAAACTGCTGCAACCATAAAATACGTTACTTCCGATTCTTGTTACACTTTTGGGAATATCAATGCTGGACAAGTTGGTGCAGCCAGAAAACGCTAAGTCACTAATTTCTGTCACGCTGTCAGGAATCTCAATGGTATTCAAACTGCTGCAATTTGAATACGTTTCAGGTTCAATGGTTGCAATTCGGTCGGGAATATTAACGCTCATTAAGCTGGTGCAGTTTTCAAAAGCACAACTACCAATTTGTGTCACGCTGTTGGGAATCTCCAAAGAGACTAAATTCCCGCATCCTGAAAAAGCGTAAGAATCAATTCTCAAAAGGCCGTTGGGAAGCGTGATATGGACTAGATTTGAACAGCCAGAAAACATTGAATCCGTTATCTCCGTCAAACTAGCAGAGAGAGAAACGTCAGTCAGGTTCGCGCAGTCATAAAAGGCACCGGAACCAATATGATTCACACCCTCGGGAATCTTGACAGATGTCAGGCCGGTGCAGCCTGAAAACAAGTAACTTCCTAGACCATACCCCTCCAGACTTTCCGGAAGGGTCACAGTGGTCAAGCCGGTACACCCTGAAAAGGCATAGTTACCAATATTAACAACGCCTTCCGAAATCGTGAGACTGGTCAGGTTTGCACAGCCTTGAAAGGCATAGTCTTCAATATACTTTACACCGCCTTTGATCACAACACTGCTCAGAGCGCTGCAGTCTACAAACGCTGAACCGCCGATATCACCGGTAATTTCAATGCTGGCCAACTTCCGGCAGTCCTTGAAAGCGGAATAACCGATTCCATAGTAGCCATACCAATAGTCCTCATCACTACTCAGGCTGTCCGGTAGAGAGAGGCCGGTCAACTCACGGCAACTTTCAAAGGCTGACTCCCCGATATAAGTCACGCCCTCGGGAATGGTGACGCTGGTCGCCTGGTTGCAGTTGTAAAAGGCCCAGTCGCCGATGCAGGTTACGCCGTCGCCGATCTGGATGGACTGGATCTCCGCGTGGTAGCTGTACCATGGCGAGGCTTCGGTGGCGTAGTTCTCCATGCGCCCCGTGCCCTCAATACTGAGCACGCCGCCCTCCAGGGTCCAGGTCAGGCCCTCGCCGCAGGTCCCCGAGGCGTCCGCCGCCCGGGCCATGCCCGGCAGCAGGAGCAGCGCCGCCACCAGGGCCAACAGCATAGTCGTACACTTTTTCACTTTGTGTCCCTCCGTTTTTTATAGTTTTCCGCTCAGCAGCCGGGGGCGGCAAGCCCCGCCCCACGGCGCCCTGCGGGAAACATAACGGCGGTGTCGAGTTCTTCAACTCAACACCGCCTGAAAAAATCAACGCGAACGCACAGGCCACCACACCCTCGTTCCCGCTGTTTCTCTTGCAATGAGAGGGGAAAAAGGGTATAATAGCCCCGTGGTGCAGCGAAAGCTGCTGTGCTGAGTGACTACTCCACTCGTACAGGGCCGCGGGGTGCTGCCAACACCCCCGGCCTGCCCGCTATTATGTTTCCAATCAGATTTTACTCCATGTGCCGCCAATTTACAAGAGGTTTTTTCCAAAAATGAGGGGCCGCCCCGCCGGGCGGCCCCTCTCTGGGTTTTTCGTCAATACTGCTGATATCCGTCATTTTGATACCCGTCATCCTGGTACGGCGGGCGGCCCACCCGGCGCTGGCCCTCCTCGAAGTAGGCCAGGTCGCACTGGGTCTGATAGGGCATCACCCAGATATCCAGGATGCCCATGGTAAGGGCGGAGACGATGTTCCAGCCCAGGAAGCTCAGGTCCAGGACAAAGAGGTCCATCTTCATCCCACGGGTCTGGGCGCAGCTGAGCTTGATGGCCTGATTGGCGGTCAGGCTGTCGTCGGTGAGCAGGTTATAATAGGCGAAGCGGTAGCGGTAGGCCGCGATGATGCCGGGGACCACGAAGAGCATGGACCACAGGGCGATCTTCACCGACATGATGATGTAGCAGAGGATCAGCCGCCCGGCGTGGCCCAGGCCGTCCAGCAGGGACGTGGCGGGCATCACCATGCCCCGGCGGATGCCGATGGAGTAGACGTAGTACCCGCCCATGAGCACGGTGGTGAAGAGGCTGACCAGGATGGAGAAGAAGCCGGACATCACGGTGCCCGCCGGGTCCGCGCTGAACAGCAGGCGCTCCAGCGCCGCCGGGTCGCCGCTCATGATGGCCTCATAGTACTGGGCGAGAAAGGCGCTGGAGTAGAACAGGCTGCCGTGCTCCACCAGATCGATGACGCGGCTCAGCACGAAGTTGACGACCAGCACGATGGCGGTGATCAGCAGGGGCGAGAGATGCGCCGTGCGGACGATCTGCTTGGCCTCCGCCTTGACCTGGATACGGTTGAGCATAAAACCACCCTCCCAAAACAGTGTAGCAGGGATTTTTTCCCTGTTTTCGCTTTTATCATAGCACTTCACCGCGCGGAATGCAAGCGGTTCAGCGGGACGATTTTGTCAGAAAGTTAACAATCCAACGGGGTTTTTTCCAAATAATCCTGTGAAAAAAACATAAAAATATCCGAAAATTCTATGGACAGATAGAAAAGATGATAGTATGATATTATTTGTACTTTCAGGGCCTCGGGCCCCAACAAAGAGAAGGAAGAAGAGAAGGTGAAGACATGGCACAAGCTTTCTTTGGCGGCATCCATCCCAACGACATGAAGGCCGCCACCAATAAGAAGCCCATCGAGAAGCTGCCTCCACCCGCCCAAGTGGTGATCCCCATGTCCCTGCACATCGGCGCGCCCTGCAAGCCCTGCGTGGCCAAGGGCGACCTGGTGACCGTGGGGCAGCAGGTCGGCGAGGCAACGGCGTTTGTCTCCGCCCCCATCCACGCCAGCGTGTCCGGCAAGGTGGTGGCGGTGGAGCCCCGCATCCACTTCAACGGGGTCCCGGTGATGAGCGTGGTCATCGAGAACGACTTCAACGACACCCCCTGCCCCGAGGCGGTCCCGCCGGAGGACCCGGACAGCCTCACCGTGGAGCAGCTGACGGACCTGATCCGCAAGGCCGGCATCGTGGGCATGGGCGGCGCGACGTTCCCCGCCAGCGTGAAGATCAGCTCCGGCATCGGCAAGGTGGACACGGTGATCGTCAACGCCGCCGAGTGCGAGCCCTACATCACCAGCGACCACCGGTATATGCTGGAGTACCCGGAGGAGATCATCGGCGGCGTGAAGCTGCTGGCCAAGATCTTCGGCGTGGACAAGGTACATATCGCCGTGGAGGCCAACAAGCAGAACGCGGCGGAGCTGCTGCGGCTGAAGGTCCAGGAGGAACAGGCCCCCGCCGTGGTGGACGTGCTCCACACCCGCTACCCCCAGGGCGCGGAGAAGCAGCTCTGCCAGTCCATCACCGGCCGGCAGGTGCCCCCCGGCGGCCTGCCCGCCGCCATCGGCTGCGCGGTGTTCAACGTGGTCACCACCGCCGCCATCTACCGGGCCGTCTACCTGGGCAAGCCCGTCACCCACCGGGTGGTGACCGTGTCCGGCTCCGGCGTCAACAACCCCAAGAACCTGCTGTGTCCCATCGGCACCCCCATCCGGGAGCTGCTGGACGCCTGCGACGGTGTGAAGAAGGAGACTTTCAAAATCCTCATGGGCGGCCCCATGATGGGCCACGCCCAGTACGACATGGAGGCCCCCATCGGCAAGGGCACCAACGCCATCCTGGCCTTCGCCGCCGACGAGGAGCGCACCGAGGAGTACCCCGCCTGCATCCGCTGCGGCAAGTGCATCAGCGTCTGCCCCATGCACCTGCAGCCCGTGTTCATGTACCAGTATGAGCGGGCCGGGAAGCTGGAGGAGCTGGAGAAGGCCAACGTGCTGGACTGCATCGAGTGCGGCGCCTGCACCTACATCTGCCCCGGACGGCTCCACCTGGTCCAGACCTTCCGGGCGGGCAAGCAGAAGATCAACAACGCGAGAGCCGCCGCCAAGGCGGCTGCGGAGGCTGCGGCCAAGGCCGCGGCGGAGAAAAAGGAGGCGTGAGAGATGGATTACAGAGATCTGAACCTGACCGGCTCCTCCTCCCCCCACATCCGGTCCAAGGACGGCACCGCCCACCTCATGGGCGAGGTCATGCTGGCCCTGCTGCCGGCCCTGGCCTTCGGCGTGTTCAACTTCGGGCTGAAGGCGCTGGTGAACGCGGCGGTGTCCGTGGTGGCCTGCTGCGCCTTCGAGTGGCTGTACCGGAAGGCCATGAAGAAGAACAACACCGTCGGGGACCTGAGCGCCGCCGTCACCGGTATGCTGATCGCCTTTGTCTGCCCGGTGACCATCCCCTACTGGATCCTCGTCATCGGCGACTTCTTCGCCATCGTGGTGGTGAAGCAGCTCTTCGGCGGCATTGGCAAGAACTTCCTGAACCCGGCTCTGGCGGCCCGTGCTTTCATGCTCTCCTGGGCGGGGGCCATGACCACCTGGGCGGTCCCCCGGACCAGCGTCCCCCTGTGGGGCGCGGCGGACGTGGCCACCGGCGCCACCCCCATGTATATGCTCCATGAGAACAACCTGGCGGGGCTGATGGAGCAGTACAGCCTGAAGGATATGTTCATCGGCCTCATCGGCGGTTCCATGGGCGAGGTGAGCGCCCTGTGCCTGATCCTGGGCGGCCTGTTCCTGCTGTACCGGAAGGTCATCACCTGGTGCATCCCGGTGAGCTACATCGGCACCGTGGCGGTGCTGACCTTCCTGTTCCCCCGGGGCAACGATCCGGTCACCTGGATGCTCTACAACCTGCTGGGCGGCGGACTGATGCTGGGCGCCTTCTTCATGGCCACCGACTACGTCACCTCCCCGGTGAGCAAGCGGGGCCAGGCGATCTTCGGCGTGGGCTGCGGCCTCATCACCGTGTTCATCCGCTACTTCGGCTCCTACAGTGAGGGCGTGTGCTACGCCATCCTGCTGATGAACCTGACCGTGTGGCTTATCGACAGGAACATCAAGCCTGCCCGCTTCGGCGTGGTCAAGGCCGGCAAGTCCAAGGAAAAGGAGGCTGCCGCGAAATGAGCAATGAGAACATGACAGCGGAGAAGCTCCAGATCGAGCCCAAGTACATCCTGCGCCTGGCGGGCACCCTCTTCGGCATCTGCCTGGTGGTGGCCCTGCTGCTGGGCGTGGTGAACAGCTTCACCGGGCCCGTCATCGAGCAGGCCCAGGCGGAGAAGACCGCCGCCGCCATGCAGCAGGTCCTGCCGGCGGACGAGTACCGGCCCATGGACCAGCTGCCCGACGGCGTGCTGTCCATGAACGAGGCCGTCTCCGGCGGGGCGGTCACCGGCTACGTGGTGGAGGTGGCCCCCTCCGGCTCCCAGGGCAAGATCACCATGCTGGTGGGCGTGGACGCGGAGACCGGGACGGTCACCGGCGTCTCCGTCACCGACCACTCCGAGACCCCCAACATCGGCACCAAGGTGGTGGACGACCCCTCTGTCCTGGCCCGCTTCGTGGGCATGAGCCATGACGGCGGCGACATCACCGTCAACGCCGGGACCAACCGCTTCGACGGCGTGTCCGGCGCCACCGTCAGCTCCAAGGGCGTCACCGCCGGGGTCAACACCGCCCTGGCGGCCGTCGGGACGCTGGGTTAAAAGAAGGGAGGAGATACTATGAACTTTGGCAAACAGCTGAAAGAGGGCCTTCTGACCCAGAACCCGGTGCTGGTCCAGCTGCTGGGCATGTGCTCCACCCTGGCCATCACCACCTCCATCACCAACGGCATCGGCATGGGCGTGGCGGTCATCGTCATCCTGACCCTGTCCAACATCTTCATCTCCCTGCTGCGGAAGATCATCCCCAACCAGGTCCGCATCGCGGCCTACATCGTGGTCATCGCCGGTTTCGTCACCATGGTGGACCTGCTGCTCCAGGCCTACTTCCAGGACCTGGCGGCCAGCCTGGGCGTGTTCATCCCCCTGATCGTGGTCAACTGCATCATCCTGGGTCGGGCGGAGTCCTTCGCCTCCAAGAACGGCGTGCTGGCCTCCGCGGTGGACGGCATCTGCCAGGGCCTGGGCTACACCGCCGTGCTGCTGATCGTCAGCGCGGTCCGGGAGCTCCTGGGCAGCGGCAAGCTGGCGGGCATCACCATCTTCCCCGCCGAGTACGGCGCGTCCATGATGATCCTGCCGGTGGGTGGCTTCCTGGTCCTGGGCGCCCTTATCGCCCTGATGCAGTGGGCCCTGAACAAGACCGGCAAAGGAGGTAAGTGAGGATGCAGCTGACGACTTTGCTGGACATCGCGCTGGGCGCGATCCTCATCAACAACTTTATCTTCATCCAGTTCCTGGGCATCTGCCCCTTCATGGGCGTGTCCAAGAAGATGGACACCGCCACCGGCATGGGCTTCGCGGTCATCTTCGTCATGGGCCTGGCCTCCGCTATCTGCTACCCGGTGAACCTGCTGCTGACGAAGCTGGACCTGGAGTACATGCAGACCGTGGCTTTCATCCTGGTCATCGCCGCCCTGGTGCAGTTCGTGGAGATGTTCCTGAAGAAGTCCATCCCCACCCTGTACGAGGCCCTGGGCGTGTACCTGCCCCTCATCACCACCAACTGCGCGGTGCTGGGCGTGGTGCTGCTGAACGTCCAGAACAACTACAACTTCATCCAGTCCGTGGTGTACGGCGTCACCGGCGGCATGGGCTTCCTGCTGGCCATTGTGCTCTTTGCCAGTATCCGGGAGCGGCTGGAGTTCGCCGAGCCCCCCAAGTGCTTTGAGGGCTTCCCCATCGCCCTCATCACCGCCGGTCTGATGGCCCTGTGCTTCATGGGCTTCAGCGGGCTGTCCATCCCTTGGTAAGGAGGAGGAAACGACAACGATGAATACGACCAATATTCTCTACGCGGTCCTCACCCTGGGCATTCTCAGCGCCGTTTTCGGCGTGATCCTGGCCGTGGCCTCCAAGGTGTTCGAGGTCAAGAGCGACCCCCGCCTGGAGATGATCCAGAGCACCCTGCCCGGCGCCAACTGCGGCGGCTGCGGCTACCCCGGCTGCGCCGGGTGCGCGGCGGCCATCCTGGCCGGCAAGGCCCCGGTGAACGCCTGCTCTGTGGCCTCCGGCGAACAGGTCAGCCATATCGCCGCCATCATGGGCGTGAAGGTGGAGGCGGCGGAGCGGAAGGTGGCCTTTGTCCGCTGCTCCGGCGGCGACCGGGCCGGTCACAAGTTCGACCGGTACATCGGCATCGACGACTGCGTGGGCGCCATGAAGGTCTCCGGCAACGGCTACCTGGACTGCGGCTTCGGCTGCCTGGGCCTGGGCAACTGCGTCCGCGCCTGCAAGTTCAACGCCATCCACATCAACAGCCACGGTGTGGCCGAGGTGGACCGGGACAAGTGCACCCACTGTATGCAGTGCGCCGCCGCCTGCCCCCGGCACATCATCACCGACATCCCCTACGCCGCCGACATGGTGGTGCCCTGCTCCAACAAGGACAAGGGCGCGGTGGCCAAGAGCAACTGCTCCTCCGCCTGCATCGGCTGCAAGCTGTGCGAGAAGAACTGCCCCGTGGGCGCCGTCACCGTCACCGACAATCTGGCGGCCATCGACTACACCAAGTGCACCTCCTGCGGCACCTGCGCGGCCAAGTGCCCCCGCAAGCTGATCGTCAACATCCATGACGACGGCAAGGTGGCCCCCGTGGTCGTCGCAAAATAATCTCCCGGATCTGAAGGACTTTACCAGCGCGTTCCACCCCCGGAACGCCTCTGCTGAAAGAGACGTTCCGGGGGCTGTACTATCCGCCACAAAATTTCAGAAAGGAAGGACCTATTTATGGACACCAAAGCTCTGTTCAAGCTCAGCTACGGCCTCTTTGTGCTCTCCGCCCAAGAGGACGGCAGGGACAATGCCTGCATCATCAACACCCTCACCCAGATCACCAGCTCCCCCAACCGCCTGGCCATGGCGGTGAACAAGAGCAACCTGACCCACGACATGATCCTCCGCACCGGCCAGTTCGCCGCCTCGGTGCTGTCGGAGGACGCGCCCTTCTCCGTCTTCCAGCGGTTCGGCCTCCAGAGCGGCAGGGACGCGGACAAGTTCGCGGATTTCCCCGACGTGGCGCGGACGGAGAGCGGCCTGCTGTATCTCACCAAGTACGCCAACGCCCTGCTGGCCGGTAAGATCACCGACGCCATCGACAAGGGCACCCACACCCTGTTTATCGCGGACATGACCGAGGCGGAGGTCCTCTCCCAGCTGGCCTCCCTGACCTACGCCGACTACCACGCTAAGGTCAAGCCCCAGCCCAAGCCCCAGGAGCAGAAGAAGACCGGCTGGCGCTGCAAGGTGTGCGGCTATGTCTACGAGGGCGAGGAACTGCCGCCCGACTTTGTCTGCCCCTGGTGCAAGCACGGGGCGGAGGATTTTGAGCGCATCTGATCCTTTTCCCTGAAAGCGGCTTCCAGGCCGGGGACCGGCCCGGAAACGGAGAGAAAACGTTCTTTTTCCGGCTTTTCTTGCAAGAAAAATCCGGGGCCGCGAGGGCGGGCCGCAAAAATCGGTGCATCCGACAAAATTGCGGACCCGTCCTCCGATTTTTTTATGCAGACAAAGCATCTGCCCGCGGCTTACAGCCCAACAAAACCGCCAAATGTCCGCAAGAAGGGGACAAACAAGCTCGCAGCGCGGAAATCAAACAAATTTTCAGGCAAAATCAAAAAAACTTTTGCTTGACATTCCGGGCGGAGAGGGGTAAACTGCGCTCATATTTCAAGAGAGCTAACGGCGATGATGGAGAGAAGTAGCCAGGAAAAGCGCCCGCAGTGAGCGGGGGACAGTGGAAACCCCGTGGCAGCCGCCTAGTGAATAACACTCCGTAGCCTCGACCCGAACGGCGCAGCGCTCAGTAGGGAAGACGGGACCAGCCCGTTACAGCTGTCAGGCTTGTCAGAGCTGAAGTGGCCGTACTTGCGGCAAATTAGGTGGCACCACGGATCCCGGCGATTCGTCCTAAAATTTATTTTTAGAGACGCCGGTTCATTCGGAGGTGCTTTTTATGTGTTCCATCATGGGTTATACGGCCAAGGATCTGACCTTGGACCAACTGCTCCAGCATTTCGCCGCCACCAAGTCCCGCGGTCCCGACGACACCCGGGCTCTGGAGGTCCCCTCCGGGGCGCTGCTGTTCCACCGCCTGGCCATCATGGGCCTGGAGCCCGAGGGGATGCAGCCCTTCGTGGCCCCCGACGGCAGCGCCGTGGTGTGCAACGGCGAGCTCTACGGCTTCCGCAAGCTGAAGCGGGAGATGGAGGCCGCGGGACACAGATTCGTCAGCGGCTCCGACTGCGAGCTGCTGCTGCCACTCTGGCGGGAGCACGGCACCCGGATGTTCGGGGAGCTGGACGCGGAGTTCGCCCTGGTGCTCTACGACGCGCCCACGGACAGCTTCATCGCCGCCCGGGACCCCATCGGCATCCGGCCCCTGTACTACGGCTACAGCGCCAGCGGCCACATTCTCTTCGCCAGCGAGCCCAAGTGCCTGCTGGGCCTGACCGGCCAGATCATGCCCTTCCCTCCGGGACACTACTACCAGGACGGGAAGTTCATCTGCTACTGCGACATCGCCAAGGTGGATGAGGTGTGCCACGACGACCTGGAGACGGTGTGCGCCAACATCCATGAGAAGCTGATCCTGGGCGTGGAGAAGCGTCTGGACTCGGATGTGCCGGTAGGGTTCCTGCTCTCCGGCGGGCTGGACAGCTCCCTGGTGTGCGCCATCGCGGCCAAGCTGCTGAACAGGCCCATCGAGACCTACGCCGTGGGCATGAGCACCGACGCCATCGACTTGAAATATGCCAAACAGGTGGCCGACCACATCGGCAGCCACCACCATGAGATCTATATCACTGAGCAGGATGTGCTGGACGCCCTGGAGGAAGTCATCTACGCCCTGGGCACTTTCGATATCACCACCATCCGGGCCAGCATGGGCATGTACCTCATCTGCAAGGCCATCCACCAGCAGAGCAACATCCGGGTGCTGCTGACCGGGGAGATCAGCGACGAGCTCTTCGGCTACAAGTACACCGACTTCGCCCCGTCCCCGGAGGAGTTCCAGAAGGAGAGCGAGAAGCGCATCCGGGAGCTCCACATGTACGACGTGCTCCGTGCGGACCGGTGCATCTCCACCAACAGCCTGGAGGCCCGGGTCCCCTTCGGTGACCTGGAGTTCGTGAAGTACGTCATGAGCGTGGACCCGGCCAAGAAGATGAACGTGTACGGCAAGGGCAAGTACCTGCTGCGCCACGCCTTCGAGGGCGACTACCTGCCCCAGTCCATCCTCCAGCGGGAGAAGGCCGCCTTCTCCGACGCGGTGGGCCACAGCTTGGTGGACGACCTGAAGGCCTACGCAGACCGGACCTACGGGGACGGCTGGCAGTCCATCGCGGAGAAGTACAGCTACCACGCCAAGCCCTTCACCAAGGAGTCCCTGCTGTACCGGGAGATCTTCGAGAAATATTATCCCGGCCAGGCGGAGATGGTGGTGGACTTCTGGATGCCCAACAAGGCGTGGGAGGGGTGCGACGTAGACGACCCCAGCGCCCGAGTCCTCAGCAACTACGGCGCGTCTGGCATCTGATTCCTTTCCTTAAAAGAGAAAGAATCAAAAAGAACTTTACTTTCGCTCTCAAGGCGCTGCTATCCCCGATTCCCGCACAGTGACAGCGATTCTTTAGAGCGGTATTGAGTGTTATTCCAGGACTAAGGAGGTCCTTTTTATCCTACAGTTTACCTATCAGATCCAACACAAAGGATTCGGCGTCCGGAGCTCGGGCCTGCTGGCCCGTCTGGCCAAGGCCACCAAGAGCGACGCCATCACAGTGACCAAGGGAGAGAAGACGGTGAAAGCCGCCCAGCGGTTCAAGCTCCTGCGCCTCGGCGCGAAGCGGGGCGACGAGGTCAAGGTGACCATCGACGGCCCCAACGAGAACGCGGTCATCACCCAGGTCTACCAGCTGTTCCGCTTCCACGTGTAACATCAAATCGTGTGATGTTGTATAGCGGGACCGTACAGCGCAGGGCAGGCCGGGCCGGCCACCGGCCGGCCTTGCCCCAGCGCATCACTCTCCCGTACAACCGTCCTATCCACAGCCGCTTCGCCCCATACACGGGACCCGGCGCGGTCCAGACCAAACCAGCCAAAGGGCGAGCGCAAAACAAAATAAAAGAATGAGGAAAGATTTTTAAGAAAACCCTGGTTTTCTTAAATGCACTTTTGGTTACTTTTCCTGCAAGGGAAAAGTAACCCAGGGGGCCGCCCCGCCTGGGGGCGAATCAAGTCCGGTGGGGGCGGAGCCCCCACGCACCAGACCAGAAATAAATATCTGCCGCCCAGCGGCGAAAGGAGCAATTCGATTATGAGCGACAAGAAAGTGACCGAACTCTTCGGCAGCATGGTATTCAATGAGGAAGTCATGCGTCAGCGCCTGTCCAACACCTGCTACCAGGCGTGGAAGAAGTGCGTGACCGACGGCACCTCCCTGGAGCTGGAGACCGCCCACGAGATGGCCGCGGCCATGAAGGACTGGGCCATCGAGAAGGGCGCCACCCACTTCACCCACTGGTTCCAGCCCATGACCGGCGTCACCGCCGAGAAGCACGACAGCTTCATCGCCCCCGTGGACGGCAGCCGGGTGCTGATGCAGTTCTCCGGCAAGGAGCTGGTCCGGGGCGAGCCCGACGCCTCCTCCTTCCCCTCCGGCGGCCTCCGCGCCACCTTCGAGGCCCGTGGCTACACCGCCTGGGACCCCACCGCCTTCGCCTTCATCAAGGACGGCAGCCTCTGCATCCCCACCGTGTTCTGCTCCTACGGCGGCCAGGCCCTGGACAAGAAGACCCCCCTGCTGCGCTCCATGAACGAGCTCAGCCGTCAGGCCATCCGCGTGCTGCGGCTCTTCGGCGACACCGACGTGAAGAAGGTGGTCGCCCAGGTGGGCCC
This sequence comes from uncultured Oscillospiraceae bacterium, assembly GCA_947589745.1. GTDB lineage: Bacteria > Bacillota > Clostridia > Oscillospirales > Oscillospiraceae > Pelethomonas. Next base: position 26,809 of record CANQCS010000012.1, on the reverse strand, counting down.
TGAGCAGGAGTATTTCCTGATCGACAAGGACGTCTATAACCAGCGGGAGGACCTGATCCTCACCGGCCGCACCCTCTTTGGCGCCAAGCCCCCCAAGGGCCAGGAGCTGGAGGACCACTACTTCGGCACCATCAAGCCCCGCATCGCCGCCTACATGAAGGAGCTGGACGAGGAGCTGTGGAAGCTGGGCATCCTGGCCAAGACCAAGCACAACGAGGTGGCCCCCGCCCAGCACGAGCTGGCCCCCATCTACGCCGACGCCAACACCGCCGGTGACCACAACCAGCTGACCATGGAGATCATGAAGAAGGTGGCCGGCCGCCACAACATGGTCTGCCTGCTCCACGAGAAGCCCTTCGCCGGCGTCAACGGCTCCGGCAAGCACGACAACTGGTCCATCAGCACCGACACCGGCGTGAACCTGTTCAAGCCCGGCTCCACCCCCAGCCAGAACGCCCGGTTCCTGCTGTTCCTGGCCGCCTTCATCAAGGGCGTGGACGAGTACCAGGAGCTGCTGCGCTGCTCCGTGGCCACTCCCGGCAACGACCACCGCCTGGGCGCCCAGGAGGCCCCCCCGGCCATCATCTCCATCTTCCTGGGCGACGAGCTCACCGCCGTGGTGGACTCCATCATCCAGGGCACCGAGTACGTGGGCCACGGCAAGAAGAACCTGTCCATCGGCGTGGACTCCCTGCCCCACATCCCCCAGGACAACACCGACCGGAACCGCACCTCCCCCCTGGCCTTCACCGGCAACAAGTTCGAGTTCCGGATGCTGGGCTCCAGCCAGTCCATCTCCGGCCCCAACATCGCCCTGAACACCATCATGGCCGAGGAGCTGAGCCAGTTCGCCGACGCCCTGGAGGGGGCCGCGGACTTCCAGTCCGCCCTCCACGACCTGATCCGCGACACCCTCAAGGCCCACCAGCGCATCATCTTCAACGGCAACGGCTATGAGGACGCCTGGGTGGAGGAGGCCGAGCGCCGTGGCCTCAGCAACCTGAAGTGCACCGCCGACGCCCTCAAGACCTACCTCCAGCCCAAGCACATCGCCCTCTTCAAGAAGCACGGCGTGTTCACCGAGGAGGAGGCCACGGCCCGCAACGAGATCCACCTGGAGAACTACTGCGAGGTCATCGGCATCGAGGCCCGGACCATGATCGACATGGTGCGCAAGAAGATCTTCCCCGCCGTGTCCGAGTACTCCGGCGACCTGGCCGGGACCATCGCCTCCAAGAAGGCCGTGGTGTCCGAGCTGCCCTGCACCGCCGAGACCTCCCTGCTCAAGCGGATCAGCGCCCTGCTGGACCAGGTGGCCGTGCAGAACTCCCGCCTGGAGGAGCTGCTGGCCGGCGACCCGGGCAAGGACGCCTACGAGGCCGCCCACTACTACCGCTACACCGTCTTCGCCGCCATGCAGGAGCTCCGCGCCAGCGTGGATATGCTGGAGACCCTGGTGTCCTCCGACTACTGGCCCATCCCGTCCTATACCGATCTGCTGTTCTCCATCAAATAAATTGCATCGCAAAGCCCCCGGTCCGCTGGACCGGGGGCTTTTTTATGGCTTTGTCCAAAAGAGGGCGTACCGCCAGAACAGCTTCCGCCGGACGATGGTGCCGGGGAGATACCTGGCGGCCAGGGCCTTGACCTGGGAGGCGGTCATGTAGGTGTCGTGTTCCCCGTGGGCCGCCCACAGCGCCCGGCTGCGGGGGTCCGAGTGGGGAAAACTTCCGTTTTTGACGAGGTTCATCAGGAGATTCGGGACCACCGCGAAGGACCACAGGAGCTTTTCGGGTACCGTCTCCGCATTGACCAGGTCCAGAACGATGAGCCTCCCGCCCGGGGCCAGCTTCGCCCTGGCAAAGGACGGCAGCCACTCGGCTGGCAAATGGTGGGCGGTGGCGGTGGTGATGATGAGGTCCAGGGAGGCGTCTGGAAAATTCATGTCCAAGATATTGCCGCAGCGGTAGGTGATGTTCGCGCCGCTATGGTGGGTCTGGGCGTACTCGATCATCTTCTCCGCCAGGTCCACGCCGATGACCTGCTCCGCCTGCTCCGCTAGCAGCGCACACAGTTTCCCCTGGCCGCAGCCGATCTCCAGGCAGGTGCAGGTATGCGGAGGAACAAATTTCAGCAGATAGGGGAAGTAGCAGTTGTTGTGGTTCCATCCAGTCCCCTCCGGCAGCTGGGCAATTGCGTTGAAGTCCGCCCGGACCTGATCATAATTTTCCATAAGAAGCCCTCCCCAAGCTGATATGCTCCAGCATATCACAGGCTTGGGGAGAGTGCAAGGCTTCAATTCCTGTCTTCCTTTTCCAAAAATTTTCTTAGGGGCCTCCGGCCCCTACCGCCCTTTTTCGATTCGCAGCTCCGCTGCGCACCCTGGGTTACTTTTTGTGCGCACAAAAAGTAACCAAAAAGGCGCCAGCCCGTGGGGCTGGACCCCCTTCAATTTTTGATTTGTTTTGCGCTCCCCCTGTGGCTGGTTTTGTCTAAACCGGGCCGGGTCCCGTGTATGGGGCGAAGCGGCTGTGGGGAGTATGTCCCCAAGGAGATCCTGCTGCGGCGCAAGTTTCGCCGCTTGGGGCGGCGAAACCGGACATTGGGTGCGCTGGTCGGTTTTCCTTAGTCTTACTGCTGTCTGCTCCGTTCCACTACGCAACTGTTGGATGCTTCTTGTCGGTTTGCTTTAACAGTGGCGCGATGGAGAGGGCGGCCTGAAAAATCAATAGGAATCGCCCGGATCAAAATGGTCCGGGCGATTCGTTAATCCTGTATCCGTTCGCTGGCTGTCCACGTCTCGTCGTCCGGCGGGTCCTCTTGCCCTTGGGTCAGGTAGATTCGGTCGATCCGCAGGCCGGACTTGACGGCGTAAATTTCCAGGGTGTGCTCTCCCCGGCTCAGCTCCGTCTCGGTGAGCAGCGTCCAGAACCAGAGGCACTGGGTGCTGAACGTGAAGAGTTTGCCCTGGCCGTACTGGGCCTCCAGGGGTTGGAGGGTGCCGTCCACGCCGATCTGACAGCTGTCGCTGTGCCCGTCGTCCAGACGGACCAGCAGCCAGACATAGTACCGCCCGGCGTGCTCCACCCGGACCCGGTAGTGCATAGCGGGGCCCTCCCCCGGTCCCCAGGTCAGGCGCGGTTCCTCCACATACATGGCGAGGCCGGTCCCGCCGTCTGTCTCGGCGTTCAGGTGGGTCCAGGCGATCCCCGTCTTGTCAGGGGCCAGCCAGGCGTCGGCGCTGTTTTCCAGGGCGTACTCCGCCTCGATACAGAGCCTCCCGTCCCGCTCCCGGAGAACGCCGCTGCCGAACTGGTCCGTGACGCTCTTCCCGCCGTCGGCGTCGCTCCCGTAGCGGAGTGGCCCGGAGCGGCGGGGCCGCTGGTCGTTGACGCGGTAGAGCCGGTCCACCTCCCAGTAGCGGTGTCCGGCGATGATCTCGTTCACCGGCGGCACAGCGGCGGCGGTGATGCCGTAGCGCCGGTCGCAGTCCCGGTCCAGCTCCGCCCCGTCGAAGAGGGGCAGGGACTCGTCCCGGTCCCCGCCAAAGGGCTCCGGTCCCAGGTGACAGGGGCGGACGGCGCTCTCATCCCCGAAGTAGAGCGTGATGCGGCCCAGGGTCACATAGGGGTCCGGCGCGGCCAGGGCCAGGGTGTGGGGCCCGGCGGGCACGTCCGGGAAGGTGCAGCGCAGCTTCTCGCCGTTGTCCCGGACGGCCTGCTCCCAGCCGCCCCGCCACTCGTCGGTGGCCCGGCTCTCCACAGTGCGGCGGACGCCGTCCAGGGAGACGTGGACGCGGATGCGGCCCCTGGCCGACAGGGTCAGATAGCGGGTCAGCTCCACGGTGACGGGGCCCGGGGCCCCGCTGGTGAAGCCGTACTCCAGGGCCGCCTCTCCCCCTGCGGACTCCATGCAGCCGCCGGACATTCGGTCCAGGCCGTCGATCAGGGTCCAGCCTCCCTCCGGGCCGGTCACGCGGTCATAGTTCTCGGCGGAGAAGGTCAGCCAGCCGTCCCGCCCCGGCTCCACCCGGATGGGGACGGACCGGCCGGCGTCCAGGTCGCGGACGGTGATCGTCCCCGGCTCCGGGGCGCCGGTCCTGACGGCCAGGATGCGTACCTCGCCGTCGAAGCTGCCCTCCGTCCGGGACAGCGCCAGCCAGGTGGCGCAGCCGTTGTCGATGGCGTAGCGGATGGTCCCCCGGCCCCTGTTGAACAGCTCGAACCACTTGCACCGCTCCCCGGCGGCGTCGAAGGTCAGGGTGGGGCAGGCGCTCTCCCCCTCCTCGCCCCACACCACCACGCCCAGCTCCGGCTCGCCGATGCAGAGGGCAGGCTTGGCGTCGGTGTACAGGCAGGAGGCCGGGGGCGGGAAGGCCTCCGGGGTCAGGATGCCGTCCCACTTGGCGTCCGCCATGGTCTTGTTGTAGAAGTGGAGCATCTGCCGCTTGCGGCCCATCATCCGCCGGGACAGGTCCAGATAGCGGTCCGCGCTCTGCATCTTGCCCTGCCGGAAGCACAGGCGGCTCCGGTCGGCGTAGTAGAAAGCGCTGTTGAGATAGAAGGAGGCGCAGACCTTCATGCCCAGCAGCTGGAAGAAGGCGTCCCGGTACGGCCCCGGCAGGCCGTCCTGGACGGCCCGCACCCGGTCGTACAGGGCCTTGAGCTTCCAGAGCCGCCGCCCGGCCTCGTCGCCGTAGGTGGTCTGGGAGAAGGCGTCCCGGTACAGATGCTCCACCTTGCAGGTGTTGGTGATCTGGGCGTACTGCTGGTAGATGTCCGCGCACTCCGCCCCGACGCCGCCGGGGAACTGTCCGTCGAACCAGGCGGTCAGGTATGTGCGGATATGGTGGACCGGGGCCTCCGGCCGGTCCGCGTCCCAGCCGTACTGGAGGAAGAACTCCATGTCCTGCTCCAGGGGCTTCAGGGCCCCCACGTTGTCCACCCAGATTCGGCGGATGCCCTCGGCCCAGGCCTTTTTCAGCTCGTTGCCCGTCTGGGCCAGGGGGGTGCTGCTGATGAAGAGATAGCTCAGGGGCGGCGGGGACCAGTAGGAGGAGTGGAAGTAGAGGGCGTTCCCCCCGGCCCGGCGCTTCTCCTCCTGGCCGGGAAAGCGGCGGATGTGGCCGAAGTTGTCGTTGGTCCACATCACCGTCACGTCCTCCGGCAGCCGCAGCCCCGCGTCGTAGAGGGGCAGGACCTCCTTGTAGGGCACAAAGACCTGGAGGGCCTCTCGCCCCTCCCCCAGGGCCTCCCGGAGAATTTTTCTCTGGTCCCGGATCACGTCCTCCAGCAGGCGGACCCGGGCCTGTACCTTCTCCGCCTCGCTGAGGGATTCGTTCCTGTCGATCTCACTGGTGAGGAAACCGGAGTCGTGGATGCCCCGCATCCCCACGGTCCAGGTGACCTCGTAGTCCCGGTTCTGCTCCACGCTCTCCCGCCAGTACTCCCGCAGCCGCTCCCGGTTCTCGCTGGGGATGGACCAGTCGTAGCGCAGGCCCTCATAGCCCTTCCGCCGGACCCAGGGGCCCCACTCGTTCTGGTTGCTGCGCAGCAGCATGTCACAGTGGGACGTGCCCACCACCACGCCCATCGCGTCGGCCAGCCGCCCGTTCTCCGGGTCCGCGTTGAAGGCGTTGACGTGCATGGCGGGCCAGATGTAGTTGCCCTTCAGCCGCAGGATCATCTCAAAGATGCGCCGGTAGGCGGCGGGACCGATGGTGCCGTCGGGGGTGTGGGCCCTGGCCCAGGCGCACAGCTCCTCCTCGTCGTTGAGGAAGATGCCCCGGTACCGGACCGCGGGCCAGTCCGTCTTTTGGTAGTCCCCGGGCAGGGAGATCGTGTCGCTCTCCCGAATAGGCACGTCGGCCAGATCGTACCAGGGCGACACGCCGAACCGCCGGGACAGGTCGTAGAGGCCGTAGATGACGCCCCGCCGGCCGTTCCCGGCGATGACCAGCCGCCCGTCTGCGAGGAAGCCGTGGAGATACGCCTCCCACCGCAGCCGCCCCTCGCCATCCAAAAGCTCGCTCACGGGGAGCTCCCCGCAATTGGACAGGGCCTCCAGCCAGCCGTCCCGGTCCAGCATCCCCACCAGGATGCCCGCGTCCCCGGGCCGGTCACAGAAGACCGCCCGGCAGCCGCATATGCGCATGAGGTCCTTTCGGAAGTTATCGGCGGCCAGCTTCACCGCCGGGGGCATGTCCGGCTGTAAATAGATGCGGGTCTCCTGTCCCCGCGATGCGATGATATGTGTGGGTCGTGCGTTGCACATGGTCCGGTGTCTCCTTGCGAAAAGTGAAGTGTTCCTATTATAACAGGTCCTGCGGGATTTTCTACCCAAAAATCGTTTTTTATGAAAAAATTTTTCACTGCGCTGGGTGGCTCCTGGCCGTCCAGCGGTCAAAAAATGTGCTGCCGGTCTGACCGGCAGCACATTTTCAAATTGACGGATCGCTGAACACTGATTTTTCCTGGGAAAAATCACTCCCCGAAATACCCGGCGATCTCCCGCATCCGCCCGCTCTGGTCCACATGGAAGGGGCAGCGCCCGTCGCAGTGGCCGCAGCCCACGCAGTCGGAGGCTTTCTTCTCCAGCTTCCGGTAGTGTCCGGCGGCCAGGGTGTCCCCCACGCGGGCCAGGTCGTAGTACTTGTTGATGAGCGCCACGTCCAGGCCCGCCGGGCAGGGCTGACAGTGGCTGCAATAGACGCATTTGCCCTCCGCGTCGGCAGGCATGAAAGCGTTGATGGCGGAGTAGTCCCGCTCTGCCTCCGGGGCGTCCAGGAACCCCAGCAGCCGCTCCAGGTCCGCCTTTCCCCGGACGCCGGGCAGGACCGTCAGAACTCCCGGCTTGTCCAGGGCGTACTGGAGGCACTGATACTCCGTCAGCGCCTGCCGGAAGGGGGACCGCTTCGCGTCCAGCAGCTGCCCACCGGCGAAAGCCTTCATCACCGAGATCCCCACGCCCTCCGCCTCGCAGCGGCGGTACAGGGCGGAGCGCGCGTCGGTGGTGCCGTTGGCGTACTCGCCCTGTTGGAAGTCATAGGCGGGGTTGATGCTGAACATGACCATGTCCACCATCCCGGTGTCCAGGGCCTTGTTCACCAGCTCCGGGGTGTGGGAGGAGAGGCCGACGTGCTTCACCACGCCCTGCCGCTTCATGTCCTGGAGGTAGTCCAGCACCCCGTTCCCCACGTACTGCTCCCAGTCCGACAGCTCATCCAGGCAGTGGATGAAGCCGTAGTCGATGTAGTCCGTCCGGGCCTGCTGCAGCTGCCACTCCACGGACCGCTGCACATCGCTGAGCTTGGTGGTCCAGCCGTACTTGCCGCTGGTGTAGTCCGCGCCGAAGTGCATCTGGTAGAGCACCTGGCTCCGCACGTCCGCCAGGGCCTCGCCGTAGAGCGGGAAGCCCGCCGCCTCACCGGCGGCCAGGTCGAAGTAGTTGACGCCGCGGTCGAACGCCAGCCGCAGGGTCTCCACGCCCTCGCTCTGCCCGCCCTGGGCCACAGAGCTAGCCCCCAGGCCCAGCACACTGATCTTGTCTCCGGTGCGCCTGTTGATCCGATAGTCCATATCTGTCCTCCTGGTTTCAAGTAATCGTTGCTGTGTCCTCAGTATAAGGCGCGGAGGCCAAAATATCAAATGCTTATAGGAAATATTGGCCTATGCCCGGGAGGCATGAAAAGCAGAGGGACCCCGCCGGTCGCTGCTCTCCCAAAAAGCTGGCTCAGGCGAACCAGCCCTTTTGGTATTCTCGCCTGTTTTTCCGCGCCAAGTCACTCCAGCAGGAAACAGCTGGTATAGGCGATGGTGTTGGAGCCGTAGTAGTAGGCCATGCCGTTCTTCTGGCACACCTCCAGCACCAGCATCCCGTAGGCCTCCATAGAGGACACCATCCTGTCCGGGAACCGGCAGGGGGCGTCCGGGTAGGAGCAAGCGGCGCACTGGGTGCAGCACCCCGCCCCCAGCGCCAGCATATGGGGGTACCTCTTCCGCAGATCGGCATAGAGGTCCTGGAAGTGGGCCTTGTGGTCCGACTCCGTCTCCATCATGGCCTCCACGTCCATGGAGTCCTCCAGCTCCCCCACGCTCTGGACCAGGATGCCGGTGCGGTACCCGGCGATCTTGGCGGCGCACTCGCTGAGCTCCCCGCAGCCCGGCGGGCAGCTCCAGCGCTTGCCGTACTGTCCGCAGCTGCCCGACGCGCACATGGCCCGGACCTCGTCCTTCAGCTCGATGGTGGCCGGGTCCAGGGGCGCGGCGTAGGTGAAGCCGGCCTCCTCCGCCATGCGGAGGATAGTTTCCATATCCGTCATTCCTCTTCCTCCTCAAAGCCCAGGCAGTCCACGTAGCAGTCCTGGAACTGGGGCAGGGACGCCAGCTCCAGAAATTCCGTCTCCGCCGCCAGGCGCTTGCTGTAGTCGAACTCCGCCCCGCTGAGGGCGGCCAGCTTGGCACCCTCCCCGGCGGCGTTGCCGATGCCCCGGACCCGGTCCAGCAGCACCGGCGGCAGCATCCCGATGCGGCAGGCGGACACCGGGTCCAGGAAATTCCCGAAGGCCCCGGCCAGATAGACGCTGCGGATGCTGTTCACCGCCGCGCCCAGCTTCTCCGTCATCAGCTCGATGCCCGCCCGGATGGCGGCCTTGGCCAGCTGCACCTCCCGGACGTCCTTCTGGGTCAGGACCACGCCGGTGTCCCCCAGCCGGTACGCGCTGCCGCAGAGCATCCGCCCGGTCTCGTCCAGGACGCCGCTGTCCAGCAGCGCCGCCGTCAGGTCCAGCAGCCCGGAGCCGCAGAGTCCCACGGCCTCCCTGCCGCCGATGACGTGCCAGCGGACCTGGCCGTCCTCCAGCCAGACCCGGTCCACCGCGCCCACGGCCCCCCGCATCCCGCAGGAGATCCTGGCCCCCTCAAAGGCGGGCCCGGCGGCGGTGGAGCAGGCCAGACGGCGGCGCCGGTCCCCCAGGACGATCTCGCCGTTGGTGCCGATGTCGATCATCAGCGTCAGGTCCTCCAGCCGGTCGAACCGGGTAGCCAGCATACAGCCCACCGTGTCCGCGCCTACGAACCCGGCGATGTTGGGCAGCACCCGGACCGTGCCCTCCGCCGCGATGGGCAGCAGCCTGGCGGCGGGCAGCTCCAGGGCCTCGAACACCCGGGGCATATAGGGCGGCGTGGTCAGGGGCGCGGGGTCGATGCCCAGCATCAGGTGGTGCATGGCGGTGTTGCCCACCACGGCGGCCAGGGTGATGTCCTCCGGGCCGATCCCGGCCCTTTGGGCCGCCTCCCGCGTCAGCGCCGCCAGGCCCTCCCGGATGCAGGAGGAGAGCGTATCGGGTCCCTGCTCCATCACCAGCTGGATGCGGGAGATCACGTCCGCGCCGAACTGGGTCTGGGGGTTCAGGGCGCTGGCCTGGGAGAGCGCCTTGCCGGTGATGCCGTCCAGGAGATAGGCCACCACCGTGGTGGTGCCGATATCAAAGGCCAGCACATAGCGGTGCCGCCCGTCGGGCTCCGCCTGGGCGGTGACGCCGGCGGTGAGGATGCGCTCCCGCCGGGCCTCCGGCAGGGTCACGGTCATGTCCCGGTCCGCCGCCGTTTGGCAGGCCAGCACCTCCCGGCCCTCCGCCCGGACCCTGCACTTGCCGCAGGTCCCACGCCCCGCGCAGGGGGCGTCGGGGTGAAGCCCGGCCCGGATGGCCGCCTCCAGGAGCGTCGTGCCCCTCTCCACCTGGACCGTGACGCCGCCGGGCAGAAATGTCACATTGACCTGTTCCATGGTCCGATCCTCCGATAAGAGGGCTGCCGCTGTGCGGCAGCCCTCCTGGGTTTTGTGATGATGTACTTGCGCTTACGCCACGAGCTCCTTGGCCTTCTGGGCGGCGGAGGCGGCGTCGGTGGTGTAGGCGTCCGCGCCGATCTCGTCGGCAAAGGCCTGGGTGATGGGCGCGCCGCCCACCATCACCTTGATGTCCTTGCGGAAGTCCTGGGCGTTCAGATACGCCACAGTGTCCTTCAGCGCGGGCATGGTGGTGGTCAGCAGGGCCGAGCAGGCGATGATCTTCACGCCGGGATTGGCCTGATAGGCCTCCACGAACTTCTCCTTGGGCACGTCCACGCCCAGGTCGATGACCTCGAACCCCGCGGACTCGATCATCATGGCCACCAGGTTCTTGCCGATGTCGTGGAGGTCGCCGGCCACAGTGCCGATGATGACCTTGCCGTTGGCCCCGGCGGTGCCGGTGGTCAGGTGGGGCTTCAGCACGTCCACGCCCTTCTTCATAGCACGGGCGGCTACCAGCATCTCGGGCACGAAGATCTCATTGCGCTTGAACTTCTCGCCCACCTCGCCCATGGCGTCGATCATGGTGTTGAGGATGGCAGTGGGCTCGCTGCCCTCGTCCAGGGCGCCCTGGACGGCGGCGGGCACCAGCTTGGCCTTGCCGATGGATACCAGCTTATAGACTTCTTCGATCTTGCTCATAATGGAAACTCCTTTTATAATTTTAATTTAACGCGTTTTCATGCGCGGCCGGGCGTGTGGGGGACGCCGGAGCCGCAAGACCTTTTTGGGATTACTGCTTGACGGGCCCGAACAGGCCCTCGCGGTAGGCGCTGATGTACTCCATGCAGTAGTCGTCCTGCCCCAGCAATGCCTCGGTGGCATAGATGAGGCCCATCATATCCCGGTTGGTGGGGTCCAGGATGGCGCTGTCCAGGCCCGCGTTCATGGCCAGGACCGTGAAGCCCAGGTTGATCATCTTCCGCACCGGCAGGTTGAAGGAGATATTGCTGACGGCGGCCACAATATGGATGGAGGGATACCGCTCCCGCACCGTGGAGATGACGGTGGTGTTGGTTTCGATGCCGTTCTCGCTGGTGCAGAGCATCTCCACCAGGGGGTCGATGTGGATGCGACTGGGGGAGATGCCGTACTCCTTGGCCTTGGCCATGATCTTGTCAAAGACCTTCAGCCGGTCGGCGGCGTTCTTGGGGATGCCGGTGTCGTCGCTCAGGAGGGCGATGACCTCCCAGCCGGGATTGTCCCGCAGGATGGGGAAGATGGTGTCGATCTTGTTGCCCTCGCCGGAGACGGAGTTGAAGAGGCCGGGCTTGTTGCAGAACTTATAGGCCTGGGCCAGCACCGCGGCGCTGGGGCTGTCCACGGAGATGGGCAGGTCGGTAACGGACTGGATGCAGTCGATCATCCAGTGGAGGGTCTCCACCTCCTGGGCCTCGGGCACGGAGGCGCAGCAGTCGATGAAGGACGCGCCGGCGTTGGCCTGGGCCACGGCCCGGGCCTTGATGAAGTCCGCGTCCCGGGCGGCGATGGCCGCCGCCACGGCCGGGATGGAGCCGTTGATCTTTTCGCCTATAATGATCATGGGTCAGTCTCCTTACGTGCGTTCAGATTTGAAAACGGATCTTAGAAATACTTTTTGCTGATGGCGTCGATCTCCTCGCTGGTGGCCTCGTAGACGCCGGGGAAGGTGCTCATGGCCAGGCCCTGGGAGGCGCCGGGGATGAAGTACTTGGTGCCGCACTCGGCGCAGGCCCGCTCCACCTCAGCCTTGACCTTCTCGCGGGTCCAGCCCTCGTAGTCGATGCTAGCGCTGTCGATGCCGCCCATGAAGGAGATCTTGCCGCCGTACTGCTTGATGAGCTCGGGGATGTTATTGCTGGTCATGACGCCCTGCCAGATGTCGATGCCCATGTCGATCATGTCGGGCACCAGGGTGGCGGCGTAGGAGTCGGAGTGGTGGATGATGAGCTGGACGCCGTGGTCCTTGTAGAACTTGTAGATCTTCATGTAGGCGGGCTTGATGAACTCCCGGAACATGGCGGGGGAGAGGAACGTGGATGTCTGGCTGCCCCAGTCGTCGTGGTGGAAGAGGGCGTCGGGCTTGATGTACTTGCAGATCTCGGCGGCATAGGCCAGCTCGAAGTCGGTGATGGCGTCGATGAGCTCGTGCATCTCGTCGGGGTACTCATAGAAGGCGATGAGGCAGTTCTGGATCTCCAGCAGGTAGTGGCACTGCTCGAAGACGCCGGGGGCGATGAAGGTGGTGACGAACTGCTCGTTCCGGTCCACCTTCTCCGCCTCAGCGATGAAGGGGGCCCAGGCCTCGGGGGGATAGACCACGTTGGGGACCTTCAGGTAGTCCCGCCAGTTCTCGATGTCCTTGATGACGATCTTGTCGGGGGTGTGGACAGGGAAGGCGCCGGGGGTGCCGATGGGCCAGGAGCTGGTGACGCCCCAGGCGTTGACCACGTTCAGCTCTCCGTATTGGGGACGGGGATTGTTCATGGCGTAGGGCGTGCCAAGCTGGATGTTGAGGGCCTCGTACTGGTTGACGAACCGGTCGGGATGGCCGCCCCGGATGGTCTCCAGCAAGTTTTGACGCTTGGTAAGCATGATGATACCTCCTCTTCGATCAGCCTGTGGAAACGGCAGGCTTCTTTATTTATCATAACCACTGGAAGAGTCATTGTCAAATGAAATCAAATTGCAATTGTGGATTTTATGCAAAATGCACAGAAAAAACATGAAATTTTTGATAGGCAAAAATTGCGCCTCTAGAGGGGGTGCGGGGGCACAGCCCCCGGGTGCCGATCTGTAGGGGCCTCCGGCCCCTACCACCTTTTTATCGTGTCGCAGTTCCACTGCGCACCCTGGGTTACTTTTTGTGCAAACAAAAAGTAACCAAAAAATTGCTTAAGGGGCTGGGGCCCCTTAAGAATCCCCGGGGATGACGTTAAGGGCAAATGGATGGTTGAACTAGTGGACAGGGAAAGCATTCATCGGAGGTGCTGGTTTGTTTTTCCGTATTCTTACTGCCGGTTGCTCCGTTCCACTACGCAATTGATGAACGTTTCGTATCGGGCCGTAAACGGAAATCTGTCCTGTGCGTAGTGGAACGGAGCAGCACGCAGTCGGACAACGTAAAAACGACCAGCGCACCCAATGATCCGGTTTCGCCGCCCCAAGCGGCGAAACTTGCGCCGCAGCAGGATCTCCTTGGGAACATACTGAAAATGCGAATCAAGCGTTAAAAGTGGGTAGAAAAACAGCGCAAAAGAGCAGAGAATGTAAGAGTGTGGCAAACAAAACTCATAACGCTCTATTGCGCTGTCTGCGACAATAGTAGCACGATCAAAGAAATAATGCAACGTCAAAGCAACAATTTCCGTCCCCAATTTAGCGATGAGGAGTGTATCACGGTCTACCTATGGGGCATCAGCCAGCGGAGATTCGAGCAGAAGACGATCTATCACTATACGCGGGATCATTTACTGGAGTGGTTCCCGAAGCTGCCCAGTTATCAGGCGTTTTCTGACCGGCTGAACAGACTGGCGCCAGCGTTTCAGGCGTTAGCGGAGCATTGGCTGGATGTCATTGGAGTACATCTGCACGGGCATTGGGAATACATCGTGGACTCCTGTCCCATCATCCTTGCCAAGGGTCCCCGCTCCGGTCGTGCAAAGGTCGCCCATGAATTGTGCGAGAAAAGCTATAATTCTTCTCGTAAAGAGTGGTATTATGGCTTAAAACTTCATGCTGTTGTGGCCCGCAGGCCGGGTCAGCTGCCACTTCCGCTGTCCCTGATGGTCTCTGGCGCCGCGCAGCATGACCTTCCTGCCGCAAAACAATCTTCCAGGATCATCTCCCTTTGAGACAGGGAACTCTGCAGGCTGACAAGGCTTACCTGGATGCCGCCTGGGCCGAAACTCTGGAAAAGGAGCATACCATACAGCTCCTTGCTCCGCGCAAAAGAAGAAAGGATGACGTCCTCATCTCTGGCGACGCTGCTTCTTCTTTTGTCAGCTCTCTCCGCCAGCCTATCGAGTGCTTTTTCAACTGGCTTGACCGCCTCACCAATATCCAATCTGCTTCTTCGGTCCGTTCCCTTTCCGGCCTGTTGCTCCATGTCTTTGGCCGTATCGCCGCCGCTCTCTTTTCCCTTGTTTTCTTGCCTTGATTCGCATTGAAACAGCCGCTTCGCCCAGCTACACGGGACCCGGTGCGGTTTAGACAAAACCAGCTACAGGGCGAGCGCAAAACAAATAAAAAATGAGGAAGGATTCTCAAGAAAACCTCGGTTTTCTTGAGCACGCTTTTGCCTACTTTTCCCGTGGGGGAAAAGTAGGCCAGGGGAGCACCCATCGGGGGTGCGCACCAGACCCGATGGGGACCGGAGGCCCCCACACGGCGACAGCATTTACTTTTACATAGCGAGCATGCTATTATGTCAACAGAGGTGAACGTTGACATGGAAAGAATCATTGAAAAACTGGGGAAAGTAACAGATACGCGGAGGCAGTGGGGAAATTTACGGCATAAGCTGGTAGATATTTTGTTCATAGGGCTGGTATCGGTGATATGTGAAGTCCTGCAAACAAAAGTCAAGCCCCAAAATGAAAAATTTTGAGAGGGATGAAAAAGAGTATAAAAAGCCAAGCCTGCAAAGGCGGTACAACTAAGGGATTTATGATCTCTGGAAAATTCGGCATAGTCGTGAAATGCGGCTATGCCGTTTTTTCTTGCCCTTTTGTGGCTGGCGGGTAGAACTCTCCGATACAGTTCCACACGATGCGGATGCGCTGGATTTTGTAGCCTGCTACGCGCTCGGCCTGGTAGACATAGACCTTCTCCACGAACTCGCGGATGATCTCGGCGGTCAGTTCTTGGATGTCCGTGTACTTTCGCACAATGGCGAGAAAGCTGTCCACATTGACGCTACGTTCTTTCTCCGACGCGATCAGGGCTTTCAATTCAGTCACGCGGCTCTCCAGCGTGTGCTGTTCCTCCTCATAGCTGACGCTCATCCGGCTGAACCGTTCGTCGGTGATCTTCCTCGCGATGTTGTCCTCATAGAGCCGTTGGATGATCTCGTCCAGCTTGCGGATACGGCCTGTGCCTGCTCCAGTTCACGCTTGCTGTCCCGCAGGCTGCGGCTCAGTTCCTCTTGAGACTTCTTCGTGACCATCCGCACGAATTCGTCCTCATGATTCCTCATATAAGCCGTGATGCTGCGGATACCCTCCAGAAGGTCAGCTTTTCTGGCGGATACCCCGATTTTACAGAGATCGCAAGGGGAAGTGTCCAGATCGACGATTTTTCCTCCGAGCGGGACAGCAATTTTGATCAGGCGGATGAGAAACTGGCGGCACAGCGGGGATGCACTCCGGAGGAGGTGGCACAGTGGCGGCACGAAAACCGGTATACCTGGCATGAATGCCCCGACTGTTCCACCATGCTGAAAGTGCCTCGCGAGATCCACGGCAACATATCCCACTCCGGAGGCATATCGGAATTTAAGGCACGTCATCCGGATTCATCCAATTGATAAGAAAGGATACATTTTGTATGGAATCAGTGTGTCATGATCCTGTTTTTGGAGAAATGTCCTATCAGCACCGGTGGTATAAAAAAGAGTCTCTTTCTTTATTTGGCCGTGTATGGCCGGTCACTGTTGCCGCGAAAGCATATTCCGGCAAGCTGATTACAGATCGGCAGCGGGAAAGCTATCTCTGGTTTTCCCAAAACCGGGAGATGTTAAATCAAAGGACCACCGAGGAGATCATCGCCTATGTTGACCAGAACTGCGAGGCACTGGCGGCAACGTGGCCGGGTGCGCGGATGCTCTTCTCCGCAGAGGACGTCAGCCAAGTCGTTCACCCTACGACTTTGTTGTTCCAACAGGATGGTACCACCTTGCTCCTGATGGAATGCAGTTGGGACAGAGAACATGGCCTTGCCGTTGAACTGGCCCCAACATTTGCTATCGGCAGCCAGGACGATTTTCTATAAGTTTTCCAGGACTCGAATACCCCGGCCGGCTTGTGCCGGCTGGGGTATTTCTATAGGGGCGGCAGGATGCCCCGCTTCCGTGCAAATTATGTCACTTTCTTTTTTACTGTGACACCCAGCTGTCGCGCCGCCGCGGTATACTTTCCTCACATTCTACAAAAAGGAGAGATACCATGACAGACCATGTCGATACCAAGATGGACAGCATCTACGACCTGCTGGAGAAGGAGGTGCTCTCGGCAGACCTGCCGGACGAGGAGAAGACCAAGTTCCTCAAGAAGGTCTACCGCCTGAGCACCACCAGGACCAATCTCATGGTGGTGGGCCCCACCGGCGCGGGCAAGAGCTCCACCATCAACGCCCTCTTCAACGCCGACCGAGTGGCGGCGGGCCGGGTGGCCGGCGGCGAGCCGGAGTACGTGGAGGCCGCCCAGGTGGGGGCCGGGGTGGACCCGGAGACCGACGAGATCCAGGAGTACGCTCTGGGCAACCTGGTGCTGTGGGACACGCCGGGTCTGGGGGATGGCGGCGAGGCCGACGAGCGCCACATCCGGGAGATCGCGGACAAGCTCCGGGAGACCGACGGCGAGGGCCGTCCCCTCATCGACCTGGTGCTGGTGATCCTGGACGCCTCCGCCAAGGACCTGGGCACCCCCTACCGCCTCATCAGCCAGGTGATCCTCCCCGCCCTGGACGGCGACACCTCCCGCATCCTGGTGGCCATCAACCAGGCGGATATCGCCATGCGAGGCGGGCGCCACTGGGACTATGAGAAGAACGAGCCGGACGCAGTCCTCTCTGCCTTTCTGGAGGAGAAGGTCCGCTCCATCGCCCAGCGGGTGAAGGAGGAGACCGGCGCGGAGGTGTGCCCGGTGTGCTACTGCGCCGGATTCAAGGAGGAGGGGCAGGACCAGCAGCGGCCCTACAACCTGGCCAAGCTCCTCTACCACATCGTCCGCAGCATCCCGGCGGACAAGCGGCTGGCGGTGGTGGACAACCTGAACCGGGACGAGGACGCCTGGGAGGACGACGACGGCAAGGCGGACTACAAGCGGAGCATCTTTTCCGACATCGGCCTGGAGATGTCCGTGTGGGCCGACGAGGCGGCGGAGCTGGGCCAGGAGGTGCTGGGTGTCCCCGGCTGGCTGGTGGGCAAGGTCATCGGCGGCACCTTCGGACTGGTGGTAGGCGTGCTGGACACGCTGCTTTCGTGACAAATGGCGGAACGGCACTTGCAAGGACCGGGAGATCGCGGTATACTGGAAACATCTGACAGGAAAGGCCGTGAAAAAATGGAGTATTCAAAGCAGGACCGGCTGCTGGAGCTGTTCTTCCGGGGACTGCGTGGCGAGGCGCTGTCCGCCCAGAAGCTGGCGGAAGAGTACGGCGTCTCCAAGCGCAGCGTCAGCCGGGACCTCAGCGATTTGAAGGCCTTCTGCGCCGACCACCGGGAGCTGGTGGGCCACACGGAGCTGGAATATGACTACCAGGAGAAGGCCTACCGCCTCAGCATGGACGAGGTGCTGACCAACCAGGAGCTGTTCGTGCTGGTGAAAATGCTGATGGACACCCGGGCCCTGGACAGGGAGGAGGCCTTCGCCCTGGTGGAGAAGCTCAAGCGCCTCACCACCCGGCGGGACCGGCCTATCCTGGACAAGCTCCTGGACAAGGAGCTGGCCCGGTACCACGAGGTGAAGCACGACTGCGACAGCCTCCAGGACACCCTGTGGAAGCTGGCGGACGTCATCTCCCGGCGGCAGGAGGTCACCATCCACTACTACCGCTCGGACCGGACCTACAACGAGCGGCGGGTGCAGCCCCTGTCCCTGATGTTCTCGGAGTATTACTTCTACCTCATCGCCTACCGGGACGGGGACGAGACCCGGCGCCCCACCTACTACCGGGTGGACCGGATCAAGCAGATCATCGAGCACCGGACCACCTTCACTCTGAGGCCGGAGGAACAGTTCGACGAGGGGCTGCTGCGGGAGCGGAGCCAGTTCATGTTCCCCGGGGAGCTCCGGACCATCCGGTTCGAGTACACCGGGCCGTCGGTGCAGGCGGTGCTGGACCGGCTGCCCGCGTCCCGCATCCTGCGGCAGGAGAAAGGCAAGTACCTGCTGGAAGCGGAGGTCTACGGCGACGGGATCAAGATGTGGCTCTACAGCCAGGGCCCTTGGGTGCGCGTCGTGTCACCGGCATCCTACGTGGAGGAAGTCCGTAGGGACTTGGAGGGGATGCTCCGTCAGTATAGTGAGAATGAAACATAAGACAGAATATGCCGGACCACTCTATCGGAGTGGCCCGGCTTCTCTCTTGCCCGGCACATTACAAGACCGTTACAAATTTTCAATGCGTCACATTCTGTCAATGTCCTGCGGTATAATACCATCTGATCAACAGAAGGAGGTATCACTGAATGAACATCATATCTGTGAAGAACAGCGAGTATCAGGTGAGAAGCGGGGTCATTCTATATGTCATGCGCCTGATGAATGAAATCAAGGCGCTCTCGGACAAGGAGGACTACGAAAGAGGAAGGACGCTGGTGAAGACCCTCAAACGGATCATTGACAGCACCCCGGCCCTGGAGAACGAGAACGTCCGGCATTTTATCAAAAACATGGAGGAGAAATACGGGAACTGACGGCGTTGGACGAATAAGGAGGCGCAGAGAATGAACATGCAATCCGTGGAGATCGACGAGGATCTGGTCAAATTGGCGATTATGATGTACATTATGGACCTGATGGAGGAGACCGGGACGATTTGGGACAGGAAGGATTATGGGAAGGGCCTGGAGCTCGTGGCCACTGTCCGGCGGCTCGTGGACCACAACCCGGAGTTCGACAGCAGCCAGGTCCAGCGTGTGCTGGACGGTCTGGAGGAGATGTACAGGAAGTGATACCAGGGGATGCCCTCCGGCAGAGCCGGAGGGCATCTGAAGACTACCAGGGCTCTTTCTTCTCCTCCACCACACAATGGTCCAGAGCGTAGGACAGAAGAGTGCCAATGAGCTCGTTACGGCTGTGGTTGGAGCAGGCCGGCAGCAGAAGGCGGCGGAGAAGAACGGCGCTTGGCGGTGCCACACCCAACTGGAGCGCGGGAACGTCCGGCGGCTGTTTCGTGGAGTTGAGTTCGTGTGAAGCAGCTCACCGAAAATTGGAAGGGCTGCCATCTTGGTAAAAAATTACTATCCTCTTATTGAAACGTCACCATCCGGGATAAAATGGGACAGGATCTGACTCTGCCTATGTATTCCCAGTTGAAGGAGGGCGACTTCGATCCTATCGAGATCTATGCCTACTACATCGGCCTGTATATCAACCAGATCTTTTCGGGGCGGATCTATCTGAAGTATCTTCTGTCTTTCCCCGTGACCTACGATCTGAATATCCGGCAGCGCATTCTGAACAGCTTCCGCAAGGGACTTGCCAAGTCCCTGCCGCCGGCGGTGCGCAACGACGAGGCTGTCTTCTCGAAATTCTCTGTCAAACAGGGGGCGGGCGAGCCCGCGGCTTATGCGGTCTGCGCGCTCCAGGAGTACGGCTTCAAACCGCGGGAGGGAGAGAACGTCTACTTCGGCATTTTCGACTTTGGGGGCGGCACCACGGATTTTGACTTTGGTGTGTGGCGGAAGGCCTCTGCCAAAGAGCGCCGGTACACCTATGTCATCACTCATTTCGGCGATGGCGGCGACCGGCGCCTGGGAGGTGAAAATCTGCTGGAACTCATGGCCTTTGAGAGCTTTCGGAACAACCTGGAGATCATGCGCAAGTTCGATGCGCCCTTTACCCTGCCGGAAGAAGAGGAGGAGTTCCCGGGCAGTGAGCGGATCCTCTCTGATTCTCAGCAGGCGCGTACCAACACGAGGCAGCTCATGGAGGCTCTGCGTCCTCTGTGGGAGCGCACGAGAGGATACGAGAAAAATTATGAGCGCGGCGTCATCCGCCTGCGCCTGTTCACTAGCCGCGGAGAAGAGACCACGGCGGAGCTGCGGATCGATATGGAGGAGATGGAAGAACTGCTCCGCAAACGCATCCGAAAGGGCGTTGACAGCTTTATCGACGCGTTGCGCAGTGTGTTCCGCAACAAGCTGTTGGAAAATCAGCAGGTGGAGCGGTTCCACATCTTCCTGGCTGGCAATTCCAGCAAGTCGGCTATCCTTCGGGAGGAGTTTGATGCCGGCCTCCGCCAGCTCACAGACTCCATCCGGCAGGAGTATCAAAAACGAGGGGAAGACCAGGCCGCAGAACAAGAATACTTTGAATTGTATCCTCCCCTTGGGACGGAGGAAGCCTGTGAAAAGATGAAAGCACGAAACTGCTGGCGTGATGGCGACCAACTGGGCCGTCCCACCGGTAAGACAGGCGTGGCTATCGGCCTGGTACAATGCCGCGAGGGCGGGACGATCAAAGTTGTCTCTGAAAAGGCAAGCAATGAGGAGATCAAATTCAAATTCTGGATTGGTGAAGAGGACCGTGAATACGAGGGTCACTTCCAAGCACTGATCACACGGGACACCCCTTACGGACAGTGGCATGAATATTACGACGCCGGTGTAGCGGATTTTGAATTTTACTACACCACCTCTCCCACAGCTGGCAGGCGAGTGATGCTTCCCATGACGGAGACAAAGGTCTGCGGCAGGCAGCTCCCTGACAACGCAGTCAACGAGGACTGGAGCATCTTCCTTCGGGCGGTTTCGCCCAGTGAATTGGAATACGTAGTCGCAGCCAGTAAAGAAGACGCGGACGCTGGAAATTATAAGTTTGGTCCTGAACGGGTTAAACTGGACTAAGGATATTTGGGAGGAACGATAAATGGCAGATTATATGGAGATAAAAAAGAAATTGCCAGGACCGCCGCCAATGCTGCCTTTTTTGGCGAAAGCTGAGGAGATCTATCTGACAAACTGCGCTCCTCAGGAACTCAAGCTGACTTTTGCACGGACTCTGGAGGCGCAGGATTCCATTTTGTTCCGGGTAGATGAGGTCACCTATGAGGAGGAGGCACCGTGGAAGGAGGCTCTGGAAAATGTCCTCAGCGCCGCCAGGATCCCTGGGATAAACTTCATCTATCTCCTTCAGGGCGACAGGAATGGGGTCCGGTTCTACTACGGTCTTTCCCGTGATCATTCCACCGCACTGGACAGTGAGCTGTCCATTCCTGAGATCGGCGAAAGCGTTCTGAAAGCCAGTCTGGAGGGCAACTTTCGGGGCAGCGAGGTGGTCAAACTCACAGCAGCGGAGAAGGATCCTGTTTTGGAGAGGCTCCGGAAGATGCGGTATGTGTCCCGTGTCGAGGGCGTCGCCGGCAGCATCAAGGATGACGAGCGTTTCCAGAGCGTTGATCGTTTGGTGGATGTGATGCAGGGCGAGGAGTTCGTGCTCCTTGTTATTGCGAAAGCTCTGCGACAGAAGGAGATTGAGGACATCGAGAGCACCATCTATGAGGCATACAACGCCCTAAGTCCCTATCAGACCTTGACCCGTCAGGAGAGCCTGTCCTCTGGGACCAATCAGGGGACCACCAAAACATCTGGTACGAACAAAGGATATTCTGAGAACCAGTCCAAATCCACTGCTAAAGGGACCCAAGTATCTACCCAAAGCCCTCACGGAAAAACGACTGGCAGTGGAAGCTCAAGTAGCAGTGAGTCCCATACGACCACGAACAATGCTACAGAACAGACTGGAAGCGGCCGCTCAGAGGGGTCTTCCGAGAGTACCAGCCAGCAAAGTGGCAGCAACGAGGGGCATTCCTGGTCCCTTAACACAGAATATACTGACCGCTGCGTACAGGAATGGCTCAAGTACTGCGACGAAGCAATCCTACCCCGTCTGGATTACGGAAAGGGCAAAGGGCTTTTCACGTCCGCCTTTTACGCTATGACGAAAAGTCCCAGTGCCTTGGTAAAGCTGGAGAATACCGTGCTGTCCCTCTATTCCGGAAAGCAGGGCAGCCGCGTGCCCTTGCGCACTTTTTCGCTGAAGGCACCGAAACTCCCTCTTAAGGGGAATGGGGAGCAGTTGAACGCTGCCTATCAACTACAGATGCCCAGTGGCAGATTCACTTCACCCATCGACAGGGAGCAACTAACTGCCAGAGCGTTTCTCTCTCAACCGGTATCCGCTACCGATGACTTCCCTATCGGGAACTGGATCACCACCAATGAGCTCGCTATGATCGCGGGCCTGCCCCGCAAGGAGGTGGCTGGCCTCCGTCTGCGGGCGGAGGTGGAGTTCGGTTTCAACTGTAAGATTCCTGAGGAGAAGGATCGTCTGCGGTTGGGACGTATGGTACAGAACGGCCGGATCATCAATATTCCTGTCTATCTGGACAAGCAGACCTTGGACAAGCACATCTTTGTTTCCGGTGTCACCGGCAGTGGCAAAACCACTACCTGTCAGAAACTCCTGGTCCAAAGCGGGCATCCATTCCTTGTGATCGAACCGGCAAAGACGGAGTACCGGATCATAAAAAACAACACAGCCTGCGAAGATCTACTGGTCTTCACTCTGGGAGACGAAAATGTAGCGCCATTTCGGATGAATCCGTTGGAATTCCAACCCAAGGAGAGCATCTCCTCCCATGTGGATATGCTCAAGGCCAGTATCGAGGCCGCCTTTGATATGGAGGCAGCGATTCCACAGCTTATTGAACGTGCGCTTTACGCTTGTTATGAAAAATATGGATGGGATATTCAGACTGGGGAAAACGACAGGTGCTCCGACCCCTTCGCCCCCAATGCCAGCGCATTCCCACGGCTCAGCGACTTGCTGGATGTGATTGAGGATGTTGTCGTAGAGCAGGGATTTGACGCACGCTTGAAGGATGAGTATATCGGCTCCATAAAGGCGCGTCTCCAGAGTCTGGTGTTGGGGGCCAAGGGGGATATGCTGGATGCTGTCCGGTCCATAGATTGGGATGCCCTTCTGGACAAAAAGGTAGTCTTTGAGTTGGAAGGAATCAAAAGTGGCAGCGAAAAATCGTTGGTCATGGGGTTCATCCTCACCGCCTTTATCGAAGCCGTCCGAGAGCGCTATCTGAGGGAGGGACGCCAGCACGCCCATATCCTGCTGGTGGAGGAGGCCCATCGTCTGCTCAGCCGTTTCACTCCCGGGGACAGCCTGAACAAGAAGCACGGTGTGGAGACCTTTTCCGATATGCTGGCGGAGATCCGCAGATACGGGGAGTGCCTGATCATCGCGGACCAGATCCCCAACAAGATGGCGGAAGATGTGCTGAAAAACACCAATACCAAAATCGTCCATCGCATTTTTGCCCAGGATGACAAGGATACTATCGGCAGTACCATGGCACTGAGTAAAGAGCAGAAGGATTTCCTCTCCAATCTCGCCACCGGAAGGGCGGTGCTGTTTGCGGATGGGATCGGACAAGCCGTACAAATACAGATTGATAAGGATACAGACACATCCGAGGCTCCCCTGAAGGATACCGTCCTGAGAGAACGGGCATTTCGCTACTACTATACGGAGTGCCGCCGCCCCATACTGCTACGTCCCACTGCGGATATCGCCGGTTGGCCGGTGGAGCGGCGTGAGTACGTCCTTCGTTTTATTACCACCGATATGCTCCGCAGGATACTCCATCCCAAGTGGGACGAACATCGTGCCAAGCGTCTGGCAGACATGTTGGAATGGAATGTTTTCCAGCCGAAGGATATGGTAGACTGGCTCATTATGAGCAGACCAGGACTGGCAGAACTGCTTGGGACCGAACGGGAGAACGGTATGCGAGAAACACTGTTACAATATATCATGGCTTACCCGCAGGGGCGGGAGGCACTGGACCTCATCGATAACGACGAATATTTCCAATTGCACTGAAAAGAAATGTCTTAATAAATAGAATAATTTTGTGTTGGGAGGTATCATCATGTTTGGACTTTTTAGCGCTATCGGCGGATTTATCAGTACTGTAGGGTCAGTCTGCTCCGCTATTGGCGGCGCTGTCATGAGTGGCATCAGAAGTTTTGCTGAAGGTGTACTTGGTTTTGGTGTGGGGATCTGCCGCGCAGTGATATCGATCGTAAGTAGCATTGCGGAATCATTTTGCGATAAGCCGGAGGAAGAAACGCCGGAAGAAATAGGGATGAAGGCGGAGATAGACGTGGAAAAGGGGAATCGTAAGCCTGATGATTTTGCTTCTACAGAGGCATACATCGAACATCTGCGTCAGGATATCAAGATTGACCGGGAAAAACTGAATGCGCTGAACGAGGAAGATCGGACAAAATATGCCATCGTGGGTACCGGCCTCTATGTCAGGGATATGGAAGAGAGAAACCATATGGAATTGAAGCCAGAATTCTGGCGCTCTGCCGTCTATCTGACAAACGGTAAGCCAGAGAATGCCAAGTTCCTGATAGACTCCATGAAGGAAAACGGGATTACCAATGGCAGTAGCATCGATGCCTTCCTCCGTGGGAAGCTCTCCAGTGGTAGTAGCGAACTGAGTACGGTCAATAACACTTTGAAGACCTACATAGTTCAAATTGGGGAGGCGGACTCCGTGAAGGATGCCGTTCCTCGCGTCAAGCAGGCTGAAAGGGCCTACCAGGAGATATGGGGGACTAAGCAAAATGACCGTTGATGCAGTCGGACGCCATCTTTTCCTTGTCTTATTTGTAGATGAGAGGGACCGGGCCCATGGGTGTTGGCAAGATGCAGTCAAGGGGTCGCAGGATGAGGCCAAAGAACCGTGGACAGAGATACAACTGGATGGAGATACGTCGCTTGATTGGGGCCCCAGACTGTGGGAGCGTATCATCGACGTTTATCAAATGAACACAGAGCGCGACCAGTTCCGTATCTTGTTGTGCAGTGACAGGGTCCTTGAAAAAGTTGCATTCCCTGACCTGAAAAGAGGATGGGAATGGAAACACCTCAATGAACTCCTGGAGAGCCTGTCAAGGGTACTTCCACCTTCAGAAAAAACCGGGGTATCCCGATGGTACATCAACGGGACTGAACTTCGGGGAAGATACGCCAAGCAATTTCCCATAGCGGCGGATCCTCGTCAAAAGCAAAAACACCTATACACATTCCCCTATTTTGAAATTCCTCTGCAGGCCGAGGGAACAACTCCTCTCAGTGTAATTATCAATGACCTGGAAAAGAAAGAACTGGACCAAAAGAGGACTTGATGCCGTTTTTATCCTTGAAGTTGATGCCAGAAACCTCTACCTTACCTATATGCCAAAGCCAAAATCAACGGTAAACACCAAATCAATGATCATGGGATACCGAAAAACTTCCATTGCTATTTCTCTCCCATTCTACAGCTTCAGCTTTGATACTATTCTCCCATTAGAAGTATATATCGTTACCGTGTGGGAAATGTAGATATCGCAACGCTTTGAGAGCGATATTAAAGTTCTTTTTGATACTTTTTCTTTCAAGAAAAAGTATCAGTCGACAAAAGACACGGCTGGCTGCCGTGCCTTTCACCGGTATCTTTATTGTAGGAGGTGGTCTAAATGGAACCCGCGAAGGTATTTGAGAACGGGAGGAGTCAGGCCATCCGCATACCCCAAAAAGTATCGTTTCAATTCAGATGAAGTCTATGTTCAGCAACTGGGGGATGCGGTCCTTTTGGTTCCCAAGGAAAGTCTCCGTCAGACTTTTCTTGATGGCCCGGACAGTTTCATGGATGACATCTTTGAAGATGGAAGGCAGCAAGGGGATTCAACGGAAAAACACTTTGAATGAATGGTATGACCCTATTCGTGGTCACCGACCTATAAGTCTAAACTATCTGCTGGTTGACCCGTCAGGATCGATTCCTGGCGGGTCTCTTTTGTCTAATGGCCCTCGATAATACTTACCGATTCAGAACCCTCGATATCGAGATGATGCAGCGCCTGTCCTGGAAACTGCCCTGGAACATCGGCCGCTCAGGTACCGTCTCATACTAAACACTAATTAAAACATTTAACAATCCACTCTCTGCCTGTAATGCTGGAAATCACGTCAGCGGATAGGGAGCAGATGGTATCGCAAAGGCGGTCGATGACTTTTGACAGAGAGGCAAAGGCTTTATTTTTGAAACCGCGCTTGCGCACTTCCTCCCAAATCTGTTCGATGGGATTCATCTCCGGCGTGTATGGCGGCAGGAAGAATAGAACGATATTTTCAGGAACGACTAACTCCCTGGATTTGGGCCAAGCTGCGCCGTCACAACACAGCAGGATCGTATCAGCTGGATATTGCTTGGAGAGTTCTTCTAAAAACACATTCATGCAGATCGTATTGCAGTACGGCAGCAGCTCTCTCCTGTAACAGGCTCCACAGCGCCGTAGGCGTACCTGTATTCTCTTATGTGATGGCAGGGAACGACAGGCCGGACCTCTTTCTCACACCAGCAATACCTGGGCTTGTTGATCCGCCCAAATCCAACCTCGTCCTGAAACATCAGCCGCACCCTCTTTCCCGTGGAGAACTGCAGTTCTTTTACCCGAGCGTTCATTTTTTTGAGGCTTCGATCGCCTCCTCATCCGCTTTCTGCGGATGTTTGCTCCGTGGCATGACTTTCCGCCAGTTATGCCGTTTCAGCACGCAGTAGATCTGGCTTCCCCCTATCCTGTGCCCCACCGATTTCACGTATTCTGCCTTTATCTCTGATACTTCCACGATCTGACCTTGCTGTGCCTTCTCCCGATACGGCTCCAATCATGCGGCTTCTGCCGCACGGTCCATATTCTTGTGATTCCCGCCATAGTGGTTCCTGCTATCGCCTCGATCCCGCCTTTGTGGTATTTTGCCGACAGCTGCGAGATATAGGCCGGATGGAAACCTGTTGCTTTTGCCACTTCCGCTACGCTTTTTCCCGATGCCCGCAGTTCTATTGCGTGCAGCCGCTTTTACGCACGTTTATCCTTATTTGCTTTGCGCGCCGCGGATATGATCGCTCTGTCTTCTTCTGTGTATCTGTACATTTTTATCACCCTCGTCGGGATACCATA
>CANQCS010000011.1 GCA_947589745.1 uncultured Oscillospiraceae bacterium | reverse complement strand
TCCTGCTGCGGCGCAAGTTTCGCCGCTTGGGGCGGCGAAACCGAACATTGGGTGCGCTGGTCGTTTTTACTTTGTCCGACTGCGGTCTGCTCCGTTCCACTACGCACAGGACAGATTTCCGTTGACGGCTCGATACGTAACATGTATCAATTGCGTAGTGGAACGGAGCAACCAGTAGTTGGACTACGGAAAAACAAGGGGGCAGTACCGATGAAAGCTTTCCCTGGCCCCTACCATACCACAATCTCCCCCAAAAAGAAAGGGGGTCCAGCCCGTAGGGCTGGCGATTTTTTGGTGACTTTTTGTTCGCACAAAAAGTCACCGGGGGTAAGGCAGGGGGCGGCAGCCCCCACCCAGGCCGATGGGGGCGGAGCCCCCCTCCGCCATTTTCCGGCGGCGGACAGGCAAATCACCCCCTTGACAGAGGGGCCCCGGGGGCTGCCGCCCCCGAGGCGGAGAACGGCGGGGCAAGCGCCCCGCCGTTCTCATTTTTTAAGTTATTTGATGAAGCTGACGTGCTTGCAGATCTCGGCCACGGCGGCATCCTTCTTCTGGTTGAAGACCACCTTGTTCTCCTCGAACATGTTCCGGCCCTGGGTGTCGATGGAGACGATCAGGGGGCCGAACTCGTGGACCTTGCAGCACCAGAGGGTCTCGGGCATGCCCAGCTCGTCCCAGTGGTGCTCGGCGATGCGCTCCACCTCGGTGGCGGCCACGACGGCGCAGCCGGCGGGGAACACGCAGTGGATGGCGCCGAACTCCTTGCAGGCCCGCTCGGTGTTGGGGCCCATGCCGCCCTTGCCCACGATCACGCGGACGCCGGTGGCCTTGGTGAACTCATACTCGAACTTCTCCATGCGCATGGAGGTGGTGGGGCCCACGGACACCATCTCATAGGCGTCCTCCTGGCCCTCGATGGGGCGGACGATGGGACCGGCGTGGAAAATGGCCTTGCCCCGGATGTCGTAGGGCAGCTCCCGGCCGCCCTCTACCAGGCGGCGGTGGGCCACGTCGCGGCAGGTCATGAGATCGCCGTCCAGCCAGACAATGTCGCCGATCTTGATATCGGCCAGGTCCTCCGCGGTGATAGGCGTTACGAGGACTTTCTTTCCGTTTCTGATTTCTACCATTACAGCTGCACCCCCGAATGTGTTGTCACAGTGGCGTTAAGGTCCTTGTCGAAGATCACGTGGCCGCGGCGGTGGGACCAGCAGCCCACGTTGACGGCGACGCCGATGGTGGAGGGATGGCGGGCGGTGTTCTCAATGTGCACGCCCATGACGGAGTAGTTGCCGCTCATGCCCTGGGGACCCAGGCCGATGGCGTTGATGCCGTCCTCCAGCAGCTTCTCCATCTGGGCGGCCCGCTCGTTGGGGTTGTGGCTGCCCAGGGGCCGCATCAGGGCCTTCTTGGACAGCAGGGCCGCGGTCTCCACGCTGGTGGCCACGCCCACGCCCACCAGCAGGGGCGGGCAGGCGTTCAGGCCGTAGCTGGTCATCTGGTCCATGACGAACTGGGTCACGCCCTCATAGCCCGCGCCGGGCATCAGGACCATGGCCTTGCCGGGCAGCGTGCAGCCGCCGCCGGCCATGTAGGCGTAGATCTCGCAGTGGTCGTCGTCGGGGACGATGTCCCAGAAGACGGTGGGCGTGCCCTTGCCCACGTTGCGCTTGGTGTTGTACTCGTCAAAGGTCTCCACACTGTTGTGGCGCAGGGGAGTGGCGAAGGTGGCCTTGACCACGGCCTCCTTCAGCAGGGCCTCCAGCTCGCCGATGAGGGGGAAGTTGACGCCGCACTTGACCCAGAACTGGAGGACGCCGGTGTCCTGGCAGCTGGGGCGGTGCAGGGCCACGGCCTGCTCCTGGTTCTTGAACATGGTGTCGTAGATGGTCTTGGCCAGGGGGCTGGTCTCCTTCTCCCGGAGCTCAGACAGCTTGGCGATGACGTCGTCGGGCAGCTTGATGCCGATGTGGCCAACGAACTTGGCCATCTTGTCGGTCATCAGCTGTACACTTTCTGCTTTTGTCATGAAATGACCTCCTTGTTATGTAATGTGTGGTTTCTGACAGGTTGGATGATGCTTTCGTTACCGTGCGGGAATGTGGGATAGGTACCGGAGGCGGGAGCGGGAGTAAAGTTCTTTTTGGTCACTTTTTCTTTCAAGAAAAAGTGACTCAAGAAAAAGTGACTCAGGGGAAGAAGGGATAGAGGATGGGGAGCAGGACCATGCAGATGACGAAAGACACCAGGATCAGGGGCAGGCCGGACTTCACATAGTCGTTGAACTTGTAGCCGCCGAGGCCCACGACCATGGTGTTGGCGGGCATACCGATGGGGGTGGCGTAGGCGCAGGAGCAGGAGATGACGGTGGCGATGATCATGCTCCGGGGGTCGGCCCCCAGGCTCTGGGCCAGGGACACGGCGATGGGGACCATCAGGGCGGTGGTGGCGGTGTTGGACATGAAGTTGGTCAGCACGCAGCCCACCACGAAGATGACCAGCAGGAGGATGATGGGGTTGGGGTTGGCGCCCAGCGCGCCCACGATGGTGTCGGCGATGAGGGTGCCGGCGCCGGTGGTCTCCAGGGCCTTGGCCAGGGCCAGGGAGCCGCCGAAGAGCAGGACCACCTTCAGGTCGATGGACTGGAGGGCCGCCTTCTCGCTGATGACGCCGGTGAGCACCAGGAACACCGCGCCGACGCAGGCGGACACCTGGAGGGCGATGCCGATCTGCTCCTCAAAGATCATGGCCAGGATGACCACGATGAGCACCACCAGAGAGGTGATCTGCTTCCATTGGGGCACATGGCTGTAATCGGTCTGGGCGTCGGCCTGGCCCTCGCCCTTGGTGTCGGGCAGGAACCGGTAGCCGATGATGGCGAAGTACACGATGCCCAGGATCAGCATGGGGCCGCCCACGGAGATGTACTCAAAAAAGCTGGTCTGCATCCCCAGGTTCTCCATGGCCTCAATGCCCATGAGGTTGCCGGGGGCGCCGATGATGGAGAGGTTGCCGCCCAGGGCCGCCGCGAACACCAGGGGCATCAGCAGCTTGCCGCGGGAGTAGCCGGACTCGTCGGCGATGCCGCACACCACGGGGATCAGCACGGCGGCGGTGCCGGTGTTGGAGAGGAAGCCGGACATGACGCCGACGATGACCATGATGGCGATGATCAGGATGCGCTCGCTCTTGGCAAATTTGGTGACGATGCCGCCGATCTTGTTGGCCATGCCGGTCTCAAAGAGGGCCTGGCCCACGACGAACATGCCCACGCAGAGGATGACGTTGCTGTTGACGTATCCGGCAAAGGTGTCGGAGGTCCCCAGCACGCCGGTGACATTGAGGCCGATGGCCACGATGGTGGCCGTCAGGCCCAGGGGGATCTTCTCCAGAATGAACATCACGATGGCGAAGACCAGGAACAGCAGGGTGATCGTAGTTGGGCTCATACGCGTTTCTCCTTTTCTTCTTTTCTTTCGGCTCGGGAATGGACAGGAACCATTATCAGTGATATTTGATAATGTATCCATTTCTTGATTGTGAGTATACGACCGCCGTGCGCAAATGTCAATACCCTAAATTTATTTCAGATGAATCCACAAAAAGGCACCCCGGAAATTGTGGAAATCCACAATTTCCGGGGTGATACTATTCTTCAATGAAAACCATATATCGTCACCGTGTAAGAAATGTAGGAATTGCAACGCTTTGGTAGCGATATGAAAGTTCTTTTTGATACTTTTTCTTTCAAGAAAAAGTATGAGATGGGTTATTCGGCGATCAGGTGGGTCAGCACGTTCTCCATGCTGCGGAGGATGTGGGCGTTCATGGCCGCACCGGCGGCGGCCTCGTCCCGGGCCTCCAGCGCCGCCAGGATCTTGGCGTGTTCCGACATGGAGATCTGGGCGTAGCTCTCCTGGGTGACCTTGTGGCCCATGGAGAGGCCGTTCCAGAGGCCGGCCAGCAGCTCCTTCATCTTGTCGTTGCCCGCGGCGTTCCAGATCTCCACGTGGAAAGCCTGGTTGTAGTTGGAGTATTGGAGCACGTTGTGGGTCTCCAGGGCGATGCTGGCCTGGGTGTAGGCGTTGCGGATGAGGGACAGGTCCGCCCCGTTCCGGCAGGCGGCCATGGCGGCCTCCCGCTCCAGGATGGCCCGGGTCTCGTAGTGGTCCCGGATGCGCTTGTCGGTGATGCCCAGCACCACCGCGCCCCGGTTGGGGTGCAGCTCGATGAGCCCGTCCCTGGCCAGGATCTGGAACGCCTCCCGCACCGGGGTGATGGAGACCCCCAGGGTGGCGGCGGTGTCCTTCAGCGTCAGCTCCTCGCCGGGGCGGATGGCGTGGGTCAGAATGGCCTCCCGCAGGGAGGCGGCCACCCGGTCGCGGGCGGGCAGCAGCTTGATGGGGGTGAGTGTGGTCATTGTTCCAGCTCCTTTACGGCGTCCTGCGCCAGCACGGTGTAGTATTCATAGACGGCCCGGCGGAGGTCGCTCTCGTCCCGCGCCCGCACCGCCCGCCAGATGCCCTCGTCCAGGGCGATCACCTTGTCCCAGTCTGGCCGCAGATTGTCCATGGTCCCGGCGAAGAGGACCCGGTGCTGGATCTCGTGGAGCTGCCGGAGGGTGTGGTTGTCCAGGGCCGCGCTGAGGCTCAGGTGAAAGGCCCGGTCCTCCCGCCGGAGGATGGACCACTCCTGTTTTTCGTAGGCGGCGCGGCAGCGGGCGAAGGCCTCGCCCACGCCGGAGAACGTGCCGCCGGAGACCACCTGGAGGGCGATCTCCCCCTCGATAGCCGCCAGGACATGGAAGTTCTGCCACAGCCGGGTGGTGGTGATGCCCACCACCCGCATATGGCGGTTGGGCAGCCGCTCCAACAGCCCCTCCGCCTCCAGGCGCAGGAACGCCTCCCGCACCGGGATGCGGGAAACCTTCAGGGCGCCGGCCACGGACTCCTGGGCCAGCTCATCGCCGTTTTTCAGTTCACCGGAGAAGATCTCCCGGCGGAGGATCTCCACGATATGGTCTTTCAGGGGAAGAAGGGAGACAGGTTCCACGGCATGTACCTCACAACAGGCAGGATCGGCGGCCCGAGGGCCGTCATATCTGATATTGTATCCAATATGACGGCAAATGTCAAGAGGCAGAACAGGGAAAACTGCGGGCGGGCCGGGTGAACAACGTCCTGCGGCGTCCCAGCCCCGGCCATCCGTTACAAAAAGGTGCGTACTTGCAAAGCTTGACAGTACCTGTATAATGAAAGAGACAAGGGACCGGGGACCCGGTCAAAGCGGCGGAAAGGCGATGGGGACAAATGACACAGGCCGAGAGAAGAATTT
Organism: uncultured Oscillospiraceae bacterium; assembly: GCA_947589745.1. GTDB lineage: Bacteria > Bacillota > Clostridia > Oscillospirales > Oscillospiraceae > Pelethomonas. The sequence continues at coordinate 54,286 of CANQCS010000011.1, read as the reverse complement.
TCCTGATCCGCACCCTCCTGCGGGAGGAGATACAGTATCGGGGGCTGCGCATTCCCGAGGATGAGGCGGAGCAGAAGCGGCTGCTCCGCGCCCTGATGAACGTCCGCCCGCCGCGGCCCGCCGGGGAGGCGTTCCTGGCCGTGCAGGACGAGTACCTGCAGGCCGAGACCACCGCGAAGGGCGTCACGGAGCTGGCCGCTCTGACGCCTGTGGAGGAGGGGATCTATCTCTGGCAGGGGGATATCACCACCCTCAGATGCGGCGCCATCGTCAACGCCGCCAACAGCGGCATGACCGGGTGCTACGCCCCCTGCCACGGCTGCATCGACAACGCCATCCACACCTATGCCGGGGTGCAGCTCCGGCTGGCGTGCGCCGGACTGATGGCGGCCCAGGGCCATGAGGAGCCCGCCGGACAGGCCAAGCTCACGCCCGCCTTCAATCTGCCCTGCCAGTATGTGCTCCACACGGTGGGGCCCGTTGTCCGGGGCCGGGTGACGGAGGAGGACCGGCGGCTGCTGGCCTCCTGCTACCGCTCCTGTCTCGCGCTGGCAGGGGAGAGGGGGATCAGAAGCGTGGCGTTCTGCTGCATCTCCACCGGGGAGTTTCATTTTCCCAATGCGCTGGCGGCGGAGATCGCGGTGCGGACGGTCCGGCAATACAGAGGAGAGACGGAGGTCGTTTTCAATGTCTTTAAAGATGTGGATGACAGAATCTACCGGGGATTACTCGGATAACATCCGGCGGCTGCGGGAGGCGCTGAATGCTGCGGAGGCCGTTGTCATCGGCGCGGGGGCGGGCCTGTCCGCCTCGGCGGGGTTCGACTACGCCGGGGAGCGGTTTGAGAAATACTTCTCCGACTTCGCGGCAAAGTATCATTTTCACGATATGTACTCCGGCGGCTTTTACCCCTACGGCACGCCGGAGGAATTCTGGGCCTACTGGAGCCGGTATATCTATATCAACCGCTATCTGGACCCGCCCCGGCCGGTGTACCGCGATCTTCTGGCGCTGGTGAGGGACAGGGACTACTTTGTCCTCACCACCAATGTGGACCACTGCTTCCAGAAGGCCGGGTTCGACAAGGAGCGGCTGTTCTACACCCAGGGCGATTACGGCCTCTTCCAGTGCAGTAAGCCCTGCCGCCAGGAGACCTACGACAATGAGGCGGCTGTCCGGCAGATGATGGAGCGGCAGAGGGACATGCGCGTCCCCTCGGACCTGCTGCCGGTCTGCCCCCGCTGCGGCAGGCCCATGACCATGAATCTGCGCTCGGACAGCCGCTTTGCGGAGGACGAGGGGTGGCACCGGGCGGCCAGGCGGTATCAGAATTTCCTGGAGAGCCGGTGGGAACGGCGCATTCTGTTCCTGGAGCTGGGCGTGGGCGGCAACACCCCCGGCATCATCAAGTACCCTTTCTGGCGGATGACCGCCCAGAACCCCGGAGCCATCTACGCCTGTGTCAACATGGGGGAGGCGGTCTGCCCGGAGGAGATCCGGGAGAGGTCCATTTGCGTCAACGGCGATATCGGCGCGGCGCTGGCGGCGCTTTGCTGATTTCTCCCTCCCACAGATGACGGTACCGGCCGGTCAGTATGTCGAAAAAGCCTCGCAGAGTTTCGCGCCCGCAGGCGCGAAAACCAGTGCAATCGTTTTTTCCGGCGGCGTGTACGTCGGAAAAAACACTTTGCGCGAAGCGTGCGTCGAATCTGTGCGCCTTTGGCGCACAGGTGAGGCGCGTAGCGCAGCGAATCCTATTGTCGGAAAAGGCCATTGGCCTTTTCCGACAGTCTCACCGGCCGGAGCGCTCCGGCCGGTATTTTTGCGGGGGTGGGCGGGGATCATACGCCTGTAACTGTTTTGTTACCATTTTCCCCCAACTTGGGGGTTGGATTGTAACCGCCCGGGTGGTACAATATAAGATAATCGACCGGCGGCGCTGCCGCCACAGGAGGTACCGAAATGAAACGATGGATCGCGCTGCTGCTGGCCCTGGCCATGCTTTTGTCCCTGGCATCCTGCGCCAAGGAGCCCGGACAGGATAAGGAAGATCCCAAGGGCTCGGAGACGGCGCCGCTCACCGGCTCCGCCGTCTTTTTCACCGCCCCGGTGGCCGAGGGCGAGAGCCCGGAGGACACCGCCTTTACCGCCCTCACCGCCCCTCAGATGGCGGAGGACGGCACGATCTCCGACCCAGGAACCGCCGCGGCGCTCCACGACGCCATCGCCGCCCTGGCCGAGGCGGACTGGACCGACAACGACGCCGCCAACCACGACCCGTTCTACTACAACGGCGCCCTGACCTTCTCCGACAGCCAGACGGAGTACCGCTTCTCCTACGGCGCGGGGGTGGTGGCCTATGACCACTGGTACGCCGCCATGCCGGACAGCTTCTTCAGCACCCTCAAGACCCTGGCGGAGGACAGCGGCCTGGGCGCGGACCATTTCCGCACCCAGCCCAAGCCGGAGATGGAGCCATACTTCATCTACGACCCCAAGGTCATGCCTGAGGGCGGCGAGCGGGACGGCGTCAAATATGTGGCCTGGGACGGCGTGGTGGAGCACCTCTTCTTCCACCCCATCATCGCCTACCCGGAGCTGGCCTTTGACGGCACCGCCGCCGGGGACGACATGGACGACTGGATGGTTACCGTGGGCGAGTTCAACAAGATCCTCCAGAACGTCTACGAGAAGGGCTATATCCTGGTGGATATCAACGACGTGTGGAGCGAGGTCACCGGCGACGACGGCCAGCCCAAGATGGTGAAGAACACCCTCTACATCCCCGAGGGCACCAAGCCCCTGATCTTCTCCTACGACGACACCAACTACTACGAATATATGCTGGAGGGCGGCCTGACCTACAAGCTGATCCTGGGCGAGGACGGCAAGGTGTGGTCCTGGGGCCTGGACCCCCAGGGCAACGAGGTGGTCAGCCGGGACCTGGACGCCATCCCCATCCTGGACAAGTTCGTGGAGGAGCACCCGGACTTCTCCCCCTTCGGGGCCAAGGCCTGCCTGAGCCTCACCGGCTATGAGGGTATCCTGGGCTACCGCACCAACACCACCACCGAGGGCCTTACCGCAGAGCAGGAGGCGGTCCGCCAGCAGGAGCGGGAGGCCGTGAAGCCCATCATCGAGGAGCTCAAGCGCACCGGCTGGACCTTCGGCAGCCACACCTGGGGCCACATCCGCCTCAGCGGTAACGCCAGGTGGAAGCTGGAGGACATCCAGAAGGACACCCAGCTCTGGTTCGACGAGGTGGGCAGCCTGGTGGGCGAGACGAAGATCCTGTTCTACCCCCACGGCGAGCGGCCCGACGGCCAGGACTGGACCAGCACCGGCCCCATCTTCCAGTATCTCCAGAGCCAGGGCTTCCGGGTCTTCGCCAGCGTGGGCGTCGAACCCTTCAGCTATATCAAGAAGGATATCTGCGCCGTGATCTGCGACCGGATGCACCCGGACGGCAAGACCCTCCGCTGGTCCCGGAACCGGTACATGCGGTTCTATGACGCCAAGGAGATCATGGACACCTCCGTCCGCCCCGATCTGGGCGTCGGCGAGGAGTGGAACGAGTGACCTACTTTTTCTTGAAAGAAAAAGTAGGCAAAAAGAACTTTAACCTCGCTCCCGGGACTCTACGGGACCGGGTCTGCCGCACGGTGACGGGGGCTGGGAGAGGGACGAAGAAAGGGGAGGGAATGGTATGACAAAGACGGAACTGTGCCAAAAGGCACAGGATATGCTGAAAATGGCCTATGTGCCCTACTCCCACTTCCCCGTGGGGGCGGCGCTGGAGTGCGCGGACGGCACGGTGTTCACCGGCTGCAACATCGAGAACGCCGCCTATGGCCCCTCCAACTGCGCCGAGCGCACCGCCGTCTTCAAGGCGGTCAGCGAGGGGCACCGCTCCTTTGTCCGCATCGCCATCGCCGCGGACACGGACGACTTCTGCGCCCCCTGCGGCGTGTGCCGCCAGGTGCTGCGGGAGTTCGCGGAGGACATGGAGGTCATCCTGGTCAACCGCCGGGGCGAGACTCAGGAGCTGACCTTGAGGGAGCTGCTGCCCTACAGTTTCAACAGCGGTATTTTGGAGTAATGCATTGTGGCCCGGCCGCGGAAAATGACGCCGCGGCCGGGCTACAAAAAATTTTTTCAGAAATTTGAAAAAACCTCTTGCATTTTCCGGGAAGACGTGGTAATATAACGAAGCTGTCCGAGAGGACACGCGCCATTAGCTCAGCTGGATAGAGCGTCTGGCTACGGACCAGAAGGCCGGGGGTTCGAATCCCTCATGGCGTGCCAAACCGGGAACCGCTGTATTGCAACGGTTCCCGGTTTTTCTTTGTATTTGCAACGGTTTCAGGCGTTTTGCCATTAGAAGCATCATGCCAAATAATAGGCGTTCTTTGACGTAACTACACACGAATTTACACACGGATTTACACATGAGGAAAGAGCGTGTCAGGAGCGGATCTGCTCCTCCACCAGCCTTCCGCCGCAGTATTTCTCCCGCAGAGCCGGTTTCTCGATCTTGCCGGTGGGGTTCCGGGGGACGTGGGCGAAGATGATCCTCCGGGGCCGCTTGTACCGGGGGAGGCCCTGGCAGAAGGCGTTGATCTCCTCCTCGGTGCAGGTTATGCCCTCCTTGATCTCGATAATGGCCGCCGCGATCTCGCCCAGCCGCTGGTCGGGCATCCCAATCACCGCCACGTCCTTGATCTTGTCAAACTGCCGCAGGAAGTCCTCGATCTGGACCGGGTAGAGGTTCTCGCCGCCGGAGATCACCACGTCCTTCTTCCGGTCCACCAGGTAGATGAAGCCGTCCTCGTCCACCCGGGCCATGTCCCCGGTGTAGAGCCAGCCGTCCTTCAGAATCTCGTCGGTGGCCTCCTGGTTCTTGTAGTAGCAGAGCATGACGCCGGGGCCCTTGACGATGAGCTCGCCCACCGCGCCGCCGGACACCTCCTGTCCCTGCTCGTCCACCACCTTGGCCTGCCAGTGGTAACCGGCCTTGCCGATGGCCCCCACCTTGTGGATGTTCTCCACGCCCAGGTGGACGCAGCCGGGGCCGATGGACTCGCTGAGGCCGTAGTTGGTGTCGTACTGGTGGTTGGGGAAGACCTGCATCCACCGGTGGATCAGGCTGGGGGGCACCGGCTGGGCGCCAATGTGCATCAGCCGCCACTGGTCCAGCAGGTAGCTGTCCAGGTTGACCTTTCCGGACTCGATGGCGTCCAGCAGGTCCTGGGCCCAGGGCACCAGCAGCCACACGATGGTACACTTCTCCTCGGTGACCGCCCGCAGGATCCACTCCGGCTTGACGCCCCGGAGCAGCACCGCCTTGCTGGCGGAGATCAGGCTGCCGAACCAGTGCATTTTGGCCCCGGTGTGGTACAGGGGCGGGATGCAGAGAAATACGTCGTCCCGGGTCTGGCCGTGGTGGGCCTGCTCCGTCTCACAGGAGCTGATGAGGGCCCGGTGGCTGTGGAGGATGGCCTTGGGGAAGCCGGTGGTGCCGGAGGAGAAGTAGATGGCGGCATAGTCCTCCTGGGTGATGGCCACCGGCGGTGCGCTGGAGGAACAGAAGTTCATCAGCCTGCCGCAGTCCTCGGCGTAGTCCGGCTTGTTCCGGCCCACGAAGAACATCATTTTCACGCCCGGGAGCTGGTCCGCGATGGCGTCCATCCGGCTGATGAACTCCGGCCCGAACACCAGCACCTCCACGTCGGCCAGCTCCAGGCAGTATTTGATCTCCTCGCTGGAGTAGCGGAAGTTCATGGGCACGGCGATGCACCCGGCCTTCAGAATGCCGAAGTACACCGGCAGCCACTCCAGGCAGTTGATCATCAGGATGCCCACCTTGGCCCCACGCTGGAGGTTGCGGCTCAACAGCAGGTTGGCGATGCGGTTGGCCCGGCGGTCGAAGTCCTTCCAGCTCAGGGCCCGGCGGTAGGGGGCGTCGGGCTGGGCGCTCTCGATCAGGCTGGCCTCCCGCCAGGTGAGCGCCCGGTCCCGCTCCTCTGTGGGGCTTAACTCCACCAGGGCGGTCTCCTGCCCGTACAGCCGGGCGTTTCGTTCCAATAACTCAGTAATGACCATTTTGATGTCTCCTCCATCACTAACACAAAAAAGGGGCGCCCTGCACGGCGCCCCGGTGCGAGATACATATAATTTATCACTTTTAATGACTAAAATCAACATAAAATTTGTCAAACCGGGGGTGTGGGGGCTCCGCCCCCACGATAGTTGCGCCGCAGGCGCAACTGTCAAATGTTTCGAGGGGACTCGATGTCCCCGAGGAACATCTAGGGGGGCCTCTGGCCCCCACCGGGTCTGATCTGCACCCCCGATGGGTGCGCCCCTGGCACTAGGCCGCCTTCGGCGGCCCAAGCCCTAGGGCCGTCCTCCGGACGGCCCGACGGGGTTACTTTTCCCTTGCAGGAAAAGTAACCAAAAGTGCACTCAAGAAAACCAGGAATGGTTTTCTTGAGAATCTTTCCTTATTTTTTTGTTTGGTTTTGCGCTCCCCCTGTGGTTGGTTTGGTCTAAACTGAACCGGGTCCCGTGTATAGGGGCGAAGCGGCTGTTTGAGTATGTCCCCAAGGAGAATGAAGCGCTGGTGCAGGGGCTCATTGGGTGCGTTGGTCGTTTTGTCCGTTGACCTACTGCTGGTTGCTCCGTTCCACTACGTAATTGATACATTTCCGTATACGGCTCGAACCGATTGCGTCCTGCTCCGTTCCACTACGCAAGGGATAGATTTCCGTATACGACCCGACAAGAAACATCTATCAATTGCGTAGTAGAACGGAGCAACCAGCAGTAAGACTAAGGAAAAACAAGGAGGCACTCCCGATGAAAGCTTTCCCTGGCCCCTAGTTCCACCATCCAACTGCCCTTAACGCCCTTCCCACACGGAGGGGATTCTCAAGGGGGCCAAACCCCCTTGAGCAATTTTTTGGTTACTTTTTGTTTGCACAAAAAGTAACCCAGGGTGCGCGGCGTAGCTGCGAGAAGATAAAGAGGTGAAAGGGGCCGGAGGCCCCTTTTGACAGCATTGTGGGGGCTGCGCCCCCCCAGACCCCCCTGGAAGGGGATTATTTCCAGATAGCAATGATCCCCGCGTCATGAAACTGTTTTACCAGTATCATGATGATCGGAAACATCACCATTCCTCCCACCCCGAGGAAATAAAAACCAAGGTACATGGCCAGTAGCGCCGCCACCGGCGGCACTTCTGCCTGCCCCGCCAGCAGGCGGGGTTCTAATAGGGTGTGGGTCAGCAGGGCCGCCGCGTAGAGCGCCGCCAGGGCGACGCCCCGGCCGGTGTTCCCCAGGAGCAGACACCCCGCCGCCCAGGGCAGTAGCACCGTTCCCGTGCCCAGCACCGGCAGGGCGTCCACCACCGCGGTGAACACCGCCGCCAGCAGCGCGTAGTCCAGCCCCATCCACACAAATCCTGCCAGCAGGATGCCGAAGGTGGTGGCGATCAGCGTCAGCTCCGCCCTCAGCCACTTGCGCACCGTGCTCCGAAAGCACGCCGCCGATGCCCGGCACTTGCTCTGCCAGGCCGGAGGGAGCTGCCGCTTCAAAAACGCCAGGATGGACGGATAGCTCAGGCTGGTGAAGTACGCCGCCAGCACCGTGGTGACCAGAAAGAGCCCCACGTCCGGCAGGGCCGACAGCAGCCCGGACGCCGTCCCCATCAGCCATCCGCCCACGTCCACCGCCAAAGACGGCCCCCGGTCCATCAGCGCCTGGGCCAGCGCGTCCAGCGCCCTGCGGACAAAGGCCGGACTGGCCGCGTACCAGTTCCCCAGCCGGTCCAGAAAGCCGTTCCACACCGCCGGGAACCCCGCCATTACCTCCGGCAGCCGCGCCGTCCATTCCCGCAGCTCCGTCCCCAGCCGCATGAGCCCCAGCCCCGCGCCGCCGCCCGCCACCAGCAGCACCGCCGTGGTCACCACCCCGGCGGCAAAGCTCCGCCTCACCCGCAGCAGCTTCCGCACCCGCTCCACCCAGGGCTCCGTCACGACGCTGAGCCCCAGCGCCAGCAGGAAGGGCAGCAGCGGCGCCAGCAGCCACCGGAAGAACACAAACGCCCCCGCTGCCCACAGCAGAGCGGCGGCTGCCCGCTGCCAAAAGACACTTTGCCGCGTCATATCGTTGAATTGCACCCCATTTCTATTTGCGTCATCAAAAATTTTGTAAAATTTTTTGAGCCACTTTCGGTTGTAAACTGCCGAATCTTGTGATACAATAACGCCGATTGAGGACATGTGACCGTAGGAGGAACACAGACATTATGGGAACCAAAACAAAATACTACATTGTGGCCGCCGAGGCGCTGCCGGAGATTTACATTAAGGTGGTGGAGGCCAAGCGGCGGCTCCAGACCGGCGAGGCGGCCACGGTAGGGGAGGCCACCCGGCAGGCGGGCATCAGCCGCAGCGCGTTCTACAAGTACAAGGACGCGGTGCAGCCCTTCAACAACATGAAGGTGGGCCGCATCATCACCTTCTACGCCATGCTCAAGGACAACCCCGGCGTGCTCAGCAACGTCCTGTCTATTTTTGCCGGGAGCGGCGCGAATATACTGACCATCAACCAGTCCATCCCCACCAACGGCTGCGCCGCCGTCACCATCTCCGCTGAGACCAGCGACATGCAGGAGAGCCTGGAGGAGCTCATTTCCCACATCTCCTCCGCCTCCGGCGTCGTCAAATTCGAGATCCTCGCCGGCTGACCTACTTTTTCTTGAAAGAAAAAGTAGGCAAAAAGAACTTTAATTTCGCTCTGATGCACTCTGCTTGGCTCCGGCTTGCCGCACGGTGACGGTGGCATGGCGGGAGTGGGAGAGAAGGGGCTGGTTCTATACGGCGCGTCCAGGGAGGTTCGGCTTTTCTCCATCGGTCCCGGCTTGCCGCACGGTGACGGCGGCATGGCGGGAGTGGGGGAGAAGGGGCTGGGTTCTATACGTCGCGTCCAGAGGGGCTCGGCTTTTCTCCATCGGTCCCGGCCTGCCGCACATTGGCGGCGGACGGCGGGAGTGGGGGAGAATGAACTGAGTTCTGTACGGCGCGGTCAGCCTGCTTGATTGATTTCCGCCGGTTCCGCGAGGCACGCGGCGGCGGATAGGAAAAAGAGAGACAAATTCATTTAACATTAAGAGAAGAAAAAGGAGAGAGTACGATATGGCAAGCTTTGCGATCATGGGCTTCGGCACCGTGGGCGGCGGCGTGGCGGAGGTGCTCCGCATGAACGCCCAGGTCATCGAGAAGAAGCTGGGGGAACCCCTGACCCTCAAGTATATTCTGGACGTGCGGGACTTATCCGACACACCCTATGCGGATATCGCGGTGAAGGACTTCTCCGTCCTGGAGAACGACCCGGACCTGGACCTGGTGGTGGAGACCATTGGCGGGGCCCGGGTAGCCCTGGAGTTCACCCGGCGGGCCCTGCTGGCGGGCAAGCACGTGGTCACCTCCAACAAGGAGTTGGTGGCCAGCCACGGCAAGGAGCTGCTGGCCATCGCCAAGGAGAAGAACGTCAACTACCTCTTTGAGGCCAGCGTCGGCGGCGGCATCCCCCTGCTGCGGCCCCTGTTCCAGTGCCTGGCCGGGAACCAGATCCAGGAGATCGTGGGCATCCTCAACGGCACCACCAACTATATCCTCACCCGCATGGTGCAGGACAACGTGCCCTTTGCGGACGCCCTGAAGGAGGCCCAGGCCAAGGGCTACGCCGAGGCCAATCCCGCCGCCGATGTGGAGGGCCTGGACGCCGGGCGGAAGATCTGCATTCTCTCCGACCTGGCCTGGGGCGGGGAGGTCCGGCCTGAGGACATCTCCATGCGGGGCATCACGGGCCTGGACCTGAAGGACGTGGACATCGCCCACGCCGCCGGCTACCGCATCAAGCTGCTGGGCCGTGCGCTGAAGCTGGCTGACGGGCGGCAGGCCGCCTACGTCTCCCCCCATCTGGTGCCGGAGACCAGCCCCATCGCCCCGGTGGACGATGTGTTCAACGCCATCCTCATCCGCGGCAACGCCGTGGGCGACGTGATGTTCTACGGCCGCGGGGCCGGGGACCTGCCCACCGCCTCCGCCGTCATGGGGGATATCCTGGACGCCCTGGAGCACCGGGCCAAGCGGCGGGACCTGGGCTGGAGCGAGCCTGCCCGGCTCATCGACCAGGAGGCGGAGCTGCCTATGAAGTGGTATCTCCGCGGCGGCGAGGCCCCGGCGGAGGGCCAGAGCGTGGGAGAAGACGCGTACCTCGTGGGGCCCATGGCCGGACGCGAGGCCAAGGCCCTGGCGGAGCAGCTGGGCGCGGCGGCGCTGCTGCCTGTCCTGGAATGACCAAAGAACACTGTCAAGATTATACTGGAGTGTAAGAACTATCAGAAGGGAAGACCCACATGAAACTCATCGTACAGAAATTCGGCGGCAGCTCAGTCCGGGACGCGGAGCGCATCCGGAACGTGGCGGGCATCATCGCCGATACCTACCGGGCGGGGAACCAGGTGCTGGTGGTCCTGTCCGCCCAGGGCGACACCACCGACGACCTGATCGACAAGGCCAAGGAGATCAATCCCCACGCCTCCAAGCGGGAGATGGATATGCTTCTCAGCACCGGTGAGCAGATCTCCATCGCCCTGTGCGCCATGGCCCTGGAGGGCATGGGCCTGCCGGTGGTCAGCCTGACCGGCTGGCAGGTGGGCATCCGCACCACCGGAGCCTACTCGGACTCCCGCATCAACAAGATCGCGCCGGACCGCATCCAGCGGGAGCTGGACAAGAACAAGATCGTTCTGGTGGCCGGGTTCCAGGGCGTGAACCGCGTCGGCGACGTGACCACCCTGGGCCGCGGCGGCTCCGACACCAGCGCGGTGGCGTTGGCGGCGGCGTTCCACGCGGACCTGTGCCAGATCTTCACGGACGTGGACGGCGTGTACACCACCGATCCCCGCATCGTGCCGGGAGCGCTGAAGCTGCCGGAGATCACCTATGACGAGATGCTGGAGCTGGCCAGCCAGGGGGCCCAGGTGCTCCATAACCGCAGCGTGGAGCTGGCGAAGAAATATCACGTGAATATGGAAGTGGTGTCCAGCCTGGAGCGCAAGCCGGGCACCAAGGTCAAGGAGGTTGCCAAGATGGAAAAGACCAATATCGCCGGAGTGGCGAAGGATACCAGTATCGCCCGGATCGCCGTAGTAGGCGTGGAGCACAGCCCCGGCGTGGCGTTCCGGGTGTTCGACCTGCTGGGTCGGGCCAATATCAACGTGGACGCCATCATCCAGTCCATCGGCCGGGAGTCCAGCAAGGATATCAGCTTCACGCTGCCCAAGGCGGACGTGGAAGAGGCCGTGAAGGTCCTGGAGGAGAACAAGGAGAGCATTCGCTTCGACCACCTGACGGTGGAGGACAAGATCGCCAAGGTGTCCATCGTGGGCGCCGGTATGATGACCACGCCGGGCGTGGCCGCCAAGATGTTCGAGGCGCTGTACGACGCCAACATCAACATCCAGATGATCAACACCAGCGAGATCCGTGTGTCGGTCCTCATTGACGAGGGCGACGCCGTCAACGCGGTCCGGGCCGTACACGATAAGTTTTTCGGCGGCGAGGACTAAAAGGGGAGGGAGCGAAAGCTCCCTTCCCCCTTTTTGTCCCGCCGCCAGGGGGGTGTGGGGGGCGCAGCCCCCTAATGCCAATCAGTAGGGGCCTCCGGCCCCTACCACCCCTTATTCTATTTTTCAGTGCCTGCCGGCACCCTGGGGTACTTTTTGTGCAAACAAAAAGTACCCAAAAAGTTGCTCAAGGGGCTGGGCCCCTTGAGAATCCCCGGGGATGACGTTAAGGGCAGACGGTTGATGGAACTAGGGGCCAGGGAAAGCATTCATCGGGGAGTGCTGTTTTTTTGCCGTATTCCGACTGCTGATTGCTCCGTTCCACTACGCAATTGAGGGCGCGGAGGTTGTCGGGGGTGTTGTTCGGGCTGGTTCCGTTTGTTCGTTACTGCACAATCAGCCCTACGGTCCCCCTATCCGTCGCGGACCATTCGTCCGCGCCACCTTTCCCCTGCGGGGAAAGGGCGGCAGTCAAGGAGAAATATTCCCAGTGCGTACCCTGACTAAACTCTCTGCGCAGAGTATCCCGTCCCTCACACAACGAATAGATACATCTGTCAATTGCGTAGTGGAACGGAGCAACCAGCAGTAAGAATAAGGAAAAACAAACCAGCACCCCCGATGAAAGCTTTCTCTGGCCCCTAGTTCCACCATCCATCTGACCTTAACCGTCCTCCCCGGGGATTCTTAAGGGGCGACAGCCCCTTAAGCAATTTTTTGGTTACTTTTTGTTTGCACAAAAAGTAACCCGGGGGAGCACCCATCGGGGGTGCTCATCAGCCCCGGTGGGGGCGGAGCCCCCACGCTTTTCCCCAGGGCCTGGCGGCCCCTTTCCAACTGCCCATCTTGTGGGAAAGACAAAAAATTCCCTCTTGACACCGGCCAAACGCGTATGCTATAATGCGTCGCAGACACAGGATAGGCATAAACGCGCAGATGGTGTTATGTCCTGCTGGAACAGCTTTCAGAGACCCGGCGGCTGGTGCGAGCCGGGAAGCGGCGGCTGGACGGCTGGCACCGGAGCGGGATGCCCCAACGGGAATCTTTCCCCAGTAGGGTATCACGGCCTTGCCGCCGTTACCAGGGCAGGGGCTTGCTGGAGCCCTATGAGCGTACACGTATGTGTAAAACCGGGTGGTACCGCGGTAAAGTGACTTTTATCGTCCCGGGGGCAGGAGGCTGCTCCCGGGGCGTTTTTGTGTTCCGGGCCTATTTCCCGCCAAAGCGCCTATGACCGTCTAATATCGAAAAAAGACAAGGAGAACCCACCGCTATGAACAACATCAGGATCTCAGACATCACCCTGCGGGAGATCGGCAAGAGCCGCGCCGCCGCCCTCAGCTTCAAGGAGCGGGTGGAGATCGCCCGGACCCTGGACCGCCTGAAGGTGGACGAGATCGAGCTGCCCGCTATCCAGGACCCCAAGGCCGATGTGCTCAGCAACAAGACCATCGCCTCCGTCGTCACCTCCGCCCGGCTCACCGCCGCCGCCGGCCTCACCGAGGACAGCGTGGCCGAGGCCTGGGACAGCGTGCGCTCCGCCCGGAAGCCCGCCCTCCACATCATCGTCCCCACCTCCGCCGTGCAGATGGAGTACATGTGCCACCGCAAGGCCCCGGCCATGCTGGAGCTCATCGTGGCCCTGGTGAAGAAGGCCCGCTACTACACCGAGCGGGTGGAGCTCACCGCCACGGACGCCACCCGGGCCGAGACCTCCTTCCTCTACCAGATGATCGAGGCCGCCATCCAGGCCGGGGCCGAGACCGTCACCCTCTGCGACAGCGCCGGCATCATGACCCCCGCCGAGTGCGGCGCCTTCGTGCAGGCCGTCCGGGAGAACGTGCCCAGCATGGACAGGGCCACCCTGGGCGTGGAGCTCAGCGACAGCCTGAAGATGGCCGTGGCCTGCGCCGCCGCCGCCATCGACGCCGGGGCCAACGTGATCAAGACCGCCATCGCCCCTATGAACGTGCCCGTCACCGAGGACCTGGCCGCCTACATCACCGCCCTGGGGGACAGCAAGGGCATCCGCACGGGCCTGCGCACCACCGAACTGGCCCGGGCCGCCGCCCAGACCCGCTGGCTGCTCCAGAGCGAGCGCAGCGCCGGTTCCCCCTTCGACAGCGGCGTCAGCGACGGCCCCTCCACCGTCTGCCTCACCGCCGGGGACGACATCGGCGAGATGGTCAAGGTGGTCCGCCACCTGGGCTACGACCTGACCGAGGAGGACAACGCCAAGGTCTACGAGTCCTTCCAGCGCATCGCCGCCAAGAAGCACTTCGTCTCCACCCGGGAGCTGGACGCCATCATCGCCAGCGCCGCCATGCAGGTGCCGGCGGCCTACCACATTGTCAACTACGTCATCACCCACGGCAACACCATCGCCGCCATGGCCAACATCATCCTGGAGAAGGACGGCAAGCGCCTCCAGGGCTCCGGCCTGGGCGACGGCCCCGTGGACGCGGCTTTCCTGGCCATCGAGCAGATCACCGGCCACCACTACGAGCTGGACGACTTCCAGATCCAGGCCGTCACCGAGGGCCGGGAGGCCATGGGCTCCGCCCTGGTGAAGCTGCGGGCCGGCGGCAGGCTGTACTCCGGCAACGGCATCTCCACGGACGTCATCGGCGCGTCCATCCGGGCCTACATCAGCGCCCTGAACAAGATCGTGTACGAGGAGGCGTGAGACCATGAAGTTATCCTATTCCATCCGCCGCTGGCGGGACCGGGACTGGAACGAGCTCTGCGCCGCCGCCGCGGACGCCGGGCTCCAGGGCGTGGAGCTGGACGGCGCCGACGCCCGGATGTTCGAGGAGCGCAACAGCCCCGCCAACCCGGAGCTGGCCGTGGTGGTCCGCCGCCACATGGTCCACCAGGGCCTCTCTATCCCCTGCGTGGGCACCCCCTGCGACCTCATGGACGATGACGCGGCGGAGAAAGTCGCCCTGGCCGTGGAGACGGCGAAGAACCTGCTGGTGCCCTATGTGGTCATCTGGACCTACGCCGGTGACAGCGAGGCCGTGTCGGAGAAGATCGCCCAGGTCCTGCCCGCCGCCGAGGAGGCGGATGTGGTGCTGCTGCTGGAGACCTGCGGGGCCATGGCGGACACCAGGAAGATGGTGGACATTTTGAACCGCTTCGCCTGCGACCACCTGGCCGCCTGCTGGGACATGTTCGACACCTGCCTCCTGGCCGGGGAGACCCCGGAGCAGACCATCACCGATCTGGGCGCCTACGTCAAGCACGTCCGCATCAGCGACGGCGCGGCGGGGGAGGGCAAGCCCAGCCATGAGCTCACCGGCGAGGGCCAGCTCCCCATGCAGGACCTGATGAACGCCCTCCGCAGCGTCAACTACGACGGCTTCGTGTCCCTGGTGTGGGACCCGGAGTGGATCGAGGGCCTCGACGACCAGGAGATGATCCTGACCCACTATGCGGTACAGATGGGCCGCTACGAGCGGCAGCAGCGGAAGAGCCACCTCTTCTACAGCCAGACCGGCCAGGGCCAGTACGTCTGGAAAAAGGACACCGTCATCGACTACACCTTCTCCAAGGTGCTGGACAAGATGGTGGAGGAGTTCCCGGACCAGTACTGCTTCAAGTACACCACCCTGGACTACACCCGCACCTACAGCCAGTTCCGGGACGACGTGGACGAGTTCGCCCGGAGCCTCATCGCCCTGGGCGTGAAGCCCGGCGATAAAGTCGCCGTCTGGTGCACCAACATCCCCGCCTGGTTCATCACCTTCTGGGCCACCACCAAGATCGGCGCGGTGCTGGTCACCGTCAACACCGCCTACAAGATCCACGAGGCGGAGTACCTCCTGCGCCAGTCCGACACCCACACCCTGGTGATGATCGAGAGCTACCGGGACTCCCACTACGCGGAGATTATCGCGGAGCTGTGCCCGGAGCTGGAGACCGCCGTCCCCGGCAAGCCCCTCCACTGCAAGAAGCTGCCTTTCCTGCGGAACATCGTCACCGTGGGCTACCGGCAGAAGGGGTGCCTCACCTGGGAGGAGGCCGTGGCCCTGTCCAACAAGGTGTCCATCGAGGAGGTCCGCCGCCGGGCCGCCGCCGTGGACGTCCACGACGTGTGCAACATGCAGTACACCTCCGGCACCACCGGCTTCCCCAAGGGCGTCATGCTGACCCACTACAACGTGGTGAACAACGGCAAGTATATCGGCGACCACATGGACCTGAGCACGGCGGACCGAATGATGATCCAGGTGCCCATGTTCCACTGCTTCGGCATGGTGCTGTCCATGACGGCGTCCATGACCCACGGGGCCACCATGTGCCCGTTGCCCTACTTCTCCCCCAAGCCCGCCCTGGCCTGCATCAACCAGGAGCGCATCACCTGCTTCAACGGCGTGCCCACCATGTTCATCGCCATGATGAGCCACGAGGACTTCCCCAAGACGGACTTCTCCTACATCCGCACCGGCATCATGGCCGGGGCCAACTGCCCCGCCGACCTGATGCGGAAGGCCGCCGACATTATGAACATGAAGCAGATCGTCAGCGTCTACGGCCAGACCGAGGCAGCCCCCGGCTGCACCATGTCCAGCTTTGACGACCCCCTGGACGTGCGCACCGACACGGTGGGCAGCCGCTTCGCCAACGTGGAGTGCCGGATCGTGGACCCGGACACCGGGGAGGAGTGCCCCATCGGTGTCAGCGGCGAGTTCGTGGCCCGGGGCTACAACATCATGAAGGGCTACTACAAGATGCCGGGCGCCACCGCGTCCACCATCGACGCCGGCGGCTGGCTCCACACGGGCGACCTGGCCTGTGAGGACGAGAACGGCAACTTCCGCATCACGGGCCGCCTGAAGGACATGATCATCCGGGGCGGCGAGAACATCTACCCCAAGGAGATCGAGGACTTCATCTACACCCACCCCAAGGTCAGCGACGTCCAGGTCATCGGCGTGCCCGACAAGCAGTACGGCGAGGAGATCATGGCCTGCATCATCCTGAAGGAGGGGGAGACCATGACCGAGGCGGAGATGAAAAAATATGTGCTTGACCATATGGCCAAGCACAAGGTGCCCCGGTACGTGGAATTCGTGGACGCGTTCCCCATGAACGCGGCCGGAAAAATTTTGAAGTATAAAATGCGCGAGGACGCCGAAAAGCGGATCGCAGAGATGAACAAATAAAGGGGAGGGGCCGAAAGGCCCCTCTCCCTTTTATTTGTTCCGGGGGCGCGGGGGCGCAGCCCCCGGGTGCCTATCCGTAGGGGCCTCCGGCCCCTACCACCTCTTAAAATATTTTTTAGTGCCTGCCGGCACCCTGGGTTACTTTTCCCTTGCAGGAAAAGTAACCAAAAGTGCACTTAAGGGGGCTCGCGCCCCCTTAAGAATCCCTGCCGTTTGGGGAGGACGTTAAGGGTAGATGGAGGGTAGAACTAGGGGCCAGGGAAGGCTTTCATCGGGGGTGCTGGTTTGTTTTTCCTTAGTCTTACTGCTGGTTGCTCCGTTCCACTACGCAATTGATGGCGCGGTTCTATTCGGGTGCGTAACGAAACATTTGTCAATTGCGTAGTGGAACGGAGCAGAACGCAGTCGGAATACGTAAAAACGACCAGCGCAGCCAATGTCCGGTTTCGCCGCCCCAAGCGGCGAAACTTGCGCCGCAGCAGGATCTCCTTGGGGACATACTGAAACAGCCGCTTCGCCTCATACACGGGAGCAAGAACAGTTTAGACCAGACCAGCCAAAGGGGGAGCGCAAACATAAACAAAATAAGGAAAGATTCTCAAGAAAACCATTCCTGGTTTTCTTGAGCGTGCTTTTGGTTACTTTTCCCACGAGGGAAAAGTAACCCCGGGTTGCACCCATCGGGGGTGCACATCAAACCCGGTGGGGGCGGAGCCCCCTCCACCCGTTTATCAAAAACAGCTCTTTTGTCCTCTTGACAAAGCAGGTTTAACGTGTTAGACTGCCAGTAGTCTAATCCATTAAACCAACAGGAGGCCCCCTATGGACACACCTAAGATCTTTGAGAGCGAGTACCGCTTCTGCGAAATCCTGTGGAGCTGCCAGCCGGTCACCGGCACGGAGCTGGTGCGGCTGTGCCGCGAAGCGCTGGGGTGGAAGAAGTCCACCACCTACACCGTCATCAAGCGCCTCAGCCAGCGGGGCGTGGTACAGCTGGAGAACGGCGTGGTCACCGCCCTGGTCAGCCGGGAGGAGGCCCAGCGCAGCGAGGGACAGCAGCTCCTGGACCGGGTATTCGGCGGGTCCCTGCCCGGCTTCGTGGCCGCCTTCACTAGCGGCAAGGCTCTCACCGCCCAGGAGGCGGAGGAGATCCGCCGCCTCATTGACCGATATGAGGAGG
Source organism: uncultured Oscillospiraceae bacterium (assembly GCA_947589745.1). Taxonomy (GTDB): domain Bacteria; phylum Bacillota; class Clostridia; order Oscillospirales; family Oscillospiraceae; genus Pelethomonas. Next base: position 36,303 of record CANQCS010000011.1, on the reverse strand, counting down.
AGAACCATGGGTGAGCTGTTTCTGACCCTCTGGAACCGGGCCTACGCCGCCGGGTGGCTGATTTTGGCGGTGCTGGTCCTGCGGCTGGCGCTGCGGAGAGCGCCCAAGAACGTGCGGTGCCTGCTGTGGCTGCTGGTGGGGCTGCGGCTGGTGCTGCCCGCCTTTCCCCAGGCTCCCGTCAGCCTGGTGCCCAGCGCCCAAGTGGTTGCCCCGGAGTACCTGGAGAGAAACTCCTTCCGGGTCAGCACCGGGATCCCCTATGTGAACGCCCGGGTCAACGACTACCTGGGCGACCACTACTACGAGGGCATCACCGTCCCTGTCCACAACACCGCCCATCTGGCGGAGATAGCCGGGTGGATCTGGCTGGCGGGGCTGGCAGTGCTGGCCCTATACGGCCTCTGGAGCTGGTGGAGGCTCCGGCGGCAGGTCCGGGAAGCGGTGCGGGAGGACGGCTTCCGGCGGTGCGGCGGCATCCCGTCGCCCTTCCTGCTGGGGCTGGTCCGGCCTACTATCTACGTGCCCTACGGCCTGGAGGGAGAGGAGCTGGGGTTCGTCCTGGCCCACGAGCGGTCCCACCTGGCCCGGCGGGACCACTGGACCAAGCCCGCCGCCTATGCGTTGCTGGCGGTCTACTGGTTCCATCCCTTGGTGTGGGCGGCCTATGCGCTGCTGTGCCGGGACATCGAGCTGGCCTGCGACGAGCGGGTGGTCCGGGAGCTGGGGGAGGGGAGCAAGGCCGCCTACTCCCGGGCCCTGCTCCGGTGCGGCGCGGGCCGCGCCTCCATCGTCTGCCCGCTGGCTTTCGGAGAGGTTGGCGTGAAAGAGCGGGTGAAGAACATCCTCCGCTACCGGCGGCCGGCCCTCTGGGTGGCGGCGGCGTCTCTGCTGCTGTGCGCGGTGGCGGCGGTGTGCTTCCTCACTGACCCGGCCGTGGCGGAAGAACGGCCCAACAGCGGCAGCGCTTTGGCAGACACAGCGGAACAGCCCGCTGGCAGTTCTGCCACCAACGCGCCCCGGCACTACACCGGCGGCGCCCTCATCGGACAGGACGGAGGGCTCAGCGCGTGGTTCCCTGTGGGCTGGCAGTATGCCGACGTATGGGAGGAGGACGGCGTCCTCACCGTTGTGAACAACAAAGGGGAGGATTGGTCCGGCAGTCTGACGGAGACCGCCGATTACACTCCGGAGGAATTTTTCGCCCTCTTTGACAGCCGGCCCATCTTGCCCGATGAGATCCGAGCCGCCGCTGCCGGAGTCACCGCCGTCACCATGCGGCGCTATGGAGACGGGGAACGGACGGAGACCATCTGGGAGCTGAGCCTGGAGGACGGCGGGACCACCCTGTGGATCGGGGATTTCCGAATTTACCAGCTGATCGACCCCTTCCATACGTTCATCGGCGGCAGCGGCGCACTGTGGGCCTGGCAGTCCGGCAGCCTGCTGCCGGTGCGATTCGGCGAGGACCTGGGGACGGTAGAGGTCGCGGCCAGCGCCGGACAGCTCTATCAGCAGGCGGGGGAGGAAATGACGCCCGTGGGGCGCTCCCTGACCCTGAGCCCCGGCGAGACCGTCTACTGGGACCCTGCGGCGGACGGGACCATTCCCGAGAACGCGGCGCTGACGTACACCTTCGGAGAAGCGGGGGAACAGCTGTCCATCCGGCCGGTGATGGGCGAGACCCTCTCCGGCGTCCGGACCTACGGCGTCACCAACAACTGGCTGGGTCTGGCCAGCAGCGTCGTCTTCCGAACCTGCGTGACGGCGGACAGCGAGAGCGGCGGCGTGCTGGTGGGAACATGGCGGGACGGGCCCTATGCCAGCCAGACGCAGGTCCCGGTGGGGACCGTAACGGGGCTGCGCCCGGTCCGCGGCTGGACCGGGGAACCGGCGGAGCAGGATTGATACTTTTTCTTGAAAGAAAAAGTATCAAAAAGAACTTTATCCTCGCTCTCAAAGCGTTGCGATTCCTACATTTTCCGCACGGTAACGAAGTGCACTTTTAATGAGAGAATAATATGAAAGGAAAAAGAAGGCGGGAGGCCGCATGGCCTCCCGCCTTCTCTTTTTCGGGAAAAAAGGATTACTCCCCAAGATTCTGATACAAGGTGAGCATTTCGGTCAGCTCCGCCTGGGAGATCTGTCCGGCGGGCTCCAGCGCGCCGCCGGTGCCGGTCAGAAGCTGGTTCATGGTGCACCAGCAGACCGCCTCATAGGCCCATTCCGAAACCTCGGCGGCGTCCGTGTAGTCCAGACGGAACATCCAGTCGCCGGTAAAACCGCCGCCCTTCGTCTGCTCATAGCGGTACAGGATCACCGCCAGCTGCTCCCGGGTGATGGCCGTATCCGGCTGGAACAGGCCGCCCGGATATCCCTTGACGACGCCGGTGGACGCGGCCCAATTCGCCGCTCCCGCATAGGAGGCATTGGCCGCCACATCGAGGAAGGAGCTGGCAGAAGCCTCGGGGGAACCGGCCAGCTCCCAGAGGGCGCTGACCGCCATGGCGCGGGTGACAGGCCCGGCCGGGGCGGCATCCACCAGGAAGCCCAGCCGGTAATAGCCGTCCTTGGTGGTGACGGTGCCGGAGCCGGAGTAGTTGTTCACATAGACCGCCTGCCCGGCCGCCTCCTGGAGGAAGAACTGGTGGGGACCCTTGGCCAGGCCGTCCACCTTCAGCATACCGTCCGCATCGGTGGTCATCTCCTGGTACTCCCCGCCGTCCACCTTCAGGTGCACGGTCATCGCCGGGAGGGGAGAGGAGGAATCCGCCTGGGACAGGACGGGAATCGCCACGGCATACTGGGCCGGGGAGGTGTCATTGGCGATCTGGATGCGCCCCTGGCTCATGGGATAGTCCAGCGGCTCGGTGCCGTTCTTGGTCTGCGCCAGGAGGTACTCCTCCACAATCAGGTCCTCGCCGCCCAGCTCGCCCAGCTGCTCGCCGTCCTTCAGACCGGCGAACGTGGCGGTATAGTTGTTGGTGGCAAGGAGAAGCTTCGTCTCCGCGTCGTCGCGGGTGAGCGTTTTCCCATCGCTCAGGACCACCTGCGTCACCTTTGCCCCCGCCTCGCCGGAGGGATCATAGGTGTAGGTGAAGCCGCTGGCCTGGAGGAAGCTGCCGCTGACCCGCTCGCGGACCAGCAGGCCGGTATCGTCCTGACCCGTCATGGTCAGGCCCACCTCCAGCGCCTCATAGAGCTGGGCGGGCGTCACGGAGAGGGCCACCACCAGATTGCCGTGGTTGAAGGCGTCGAGGATGTCGCCCCTGGTGACCTCACCCATGGGCATGGTCTGCGCGATACCGCCGCCGTTCTCCACGGCGATGACGGGCAGATCGAGGCCGTTATTCTCCGCGAAGGTCTCCGCGCTGTCCACAAAGGCGTCGGTGACGAAGTCGCCGTAGGCGGTCTACACGATGCGGGACTCCACGTAGTCGTAGTAGATGTACCCACCCCAGAGAGGAGCGGCGGTCTGGCACAGCGTCTGATCCAGAATGGCGGCCTGTCCGTCCTTGACAGCCGTCAGGGTCTCCTCCACCTTGGCGGCGGCGGCCTTGCCGGCGTCGGTGAGCTCGTAGGCCATGGCGTCCTCATAGGTCAGGACGCTGCCCTCGGCGGACACGGTGGCGTCGCCGGAGAACAGCAGGTCCACGCGGCCCATGGAGGTCCCGTTCACCCCGGCCTGTACGATGGGGATGTCCTCATAGGTGTCGGTGTAGGTCTGGTGGCTGTGGCCGTCGATGACGGCGGCCACCTTGGCCAGCTCGTCCTCGCTGAGAGCGGCCAGCAGGGCCTTGCTGGTGCAGTCCACGGCGGTGTCGTTTTCACCCATGTGGCAGATCAGCACGATGGTGTCGGCGCTGCCGTCCAGCTTGGCGATCTCTTCCTTGGCGGCGGTCACCTCGTCGGCAAAGGTGATCCCAGCCAGCTGGGCGGGGTTGGTGGAGGTGGCCGTGGCGGTGGTGGTCAGGCCGATAAAGCCGATCTTCTTCCCGTCCACCTCCTTGACGCAGGAGGCATCCAGCAGGGGTTCCCCGTCCTTCTGCACGTTGGCGGCCAGGATGGGGAAGTCAGCGGCAGCGGCGTTGTCCAGCAGGGTCTGGGCGCCGTAGTCGAACTCGTGGTTGCCGGCGGCCATCACGTCATATCCGGCGGCGTTCATGGCCTTGATCACATCGGCGCCCTGGGTGACGGTGGCGAAGGACGCCCCCTGGGTGGCGTCGCCGGCGTCTACCAGCAGGGAGCCGGGGGTAGAGGCCTTGATGGCCGCCGCCTGGCTGAGGCCGATGGCGGTGTCGCTGTGCTCCACGTTGCCGTGGATGTCGTTGGTGGTGAAGATGGTCACTGCCTCCGGCGGGCCGTCGAGCCCGTCAGCCAGCGCTGTTGAAGGCAGCAGACTCAACAGCAGCAAGAGGGACAGCAGGATGCTTAGGGTTTTGCGTCTCATGGTAGATCACTCCTTTTTGTATTTGGGATCCGGCATCTTATCCGCAGAGCCTGGCGCGGAGCGCTCAGAGGATATATCCCGAGGAAACTATACCACCTCTGCCCGCAAATTGCAAGCGGCAGGGAGGTGCTTTATCCGGTCGATTAGGAGCAGAACACGGCCGCGGCTGGACCGGATACCGGCGAAGCGGGGCGGAGCCCCGGTTCCCGTTTTTTCCCAGCCGCAACCCGCAGTCATAAACCGGGACGAGCCCTCATACCATGTGACAGAACGAAAGGGGGGAGCGCCATGACGGGGAACTACGACCTCCGGCGCTACGGGGAGGCCTGCGCGCTGCTGCCGGGGCGGCTGCGGACGGCGGCGCTGCTGGCGGAGGAGCGCGTACAGGCCGCGGCGGAGGAGCTGCGCCTCCGCATCGACCGGCCCCTGGGGCTGACGCTGCCGGAGGGGGAGGTGTCCATGCCGGGGACACGGGTGATCCGGGACGACCTGGAGCAGGTGCTGGACAGGGCCACCGAGTTCTCCCGCTACGCCGCCGCCGAGACCCTCCGCCGGGGCTACGTCACCGCCAGAGGGGGCTTCCGCATCGGCGTGTGCGGCACGGCCCTGCCGGAGGGGGAGGACAGCACCGGCTTCCGGGACATCTCCTCCCTGGCCCTCCGCATCCCCCGGGTGCGGGAGGGGGCGGCCCTGCCGGTGCTGCCGGAGCTGGTGGAGGACGGGCGGCATGTGAGCGCCCTGGTCCTCTCCCCGCCGGGGGGCGGCAAGACCACCCTGCTGCGGGACCTGGTGCGGCTCGTCAGCACCGGCACGGACCTGGCCCCGCCCTGCCGGGTGTCCCTGGTGGACGAGCGGGGGGAGCTGGCGGCCATGCACCGGGGACGGCCCCAGCTGGACGTGGGGGACCACACCGACGTGCTGGACGCCTGCCCCAAGGCCCTGGCGGTGCCCATGCTGCTGCGGAGCATGAACCCCCAGGTCATCGCCCTGGACGAGGTGGCGGGGGAGGCGGACGTGGCGGCGGTGCTCTCCGCCGCGGGCTGCGGCTGCGCCCTGCTGGCCACGGTCCACGCCGCCGGCCTTGCGGACCTGGAGCGCCGGGAGACGGGCCGGGCCCTGCTCCAAAGCGGCGTGTTCCGCCGGGCGGTGACCATCCGGGGCCGGGGCCGGGAGCGATCCTATCAGGTGGAGGTGCTGCCGTGAAGCTGGCGGGCGTCCTGCTGGTGCTGGCTGGGGCGGGGTACGGCGCGTGGAGGCTCCGGCGGGAGGCCATGGCCCCCGTCCGGCTGGGCCGGGCGCTGCTGGAGGACCTGTCGGCCCTGCGGTATCAGGTGTGCTTGCTGCGGCGGCCCCTGCCGGAGCTGCTGGCGGGGGCCCTGGCGGAGAGCCCCGCCGCGCCAAAATTCTGGACGCCGCTGGGAAAGCGGCTCACGGAGGAGCGGGGCGCCACCCTGTCCGCCTGCTGGCGGCGGACGGCGCTGGCACTGCCGCCGCCGCTTGGGGAGGCGCTGGCCCCCCTGGGGGAGGCACTGCCGGCGGGGGGCGGGCGGCTGGACGCCGCCATCAACGAAACGAGAGAGGAGCTGGCCAGATACGTGCGGGAGGAGACCGCCCGGCAGGCCCAGCAGGGACGGCTCACTGCCGCCCTGTGCCTGTCCGGGGCCCTGCTGCTGATCCTGGTCCTGATGTAGTGATGGATATTGACCTCATTTTTCGCATCGCGGCCATCGGCATCGTGGTGGCGGTGCTCAACCAGCTCCTGGTCCGATCGGGCCGTGAGGAGCAGGCCCTCATGACCACCCTGGCGGGGCTGGTGGTGGTGATGATGATGCTGGTGCGGGAGATTAGCGACCTGTTCCAGCTCATCAAGACCCTCTTCGGCTTCTAATACTTTTTCTTGAAAGAAAAAGTATCAAAAAGAACTTTAACATCGCTCTCAAAACGTTGCAATACCTACATTTCCCACACGGTAACGAAGGATATTTCTAATGGGAGAACAGTAAGTATATGGAGCTTTTGAAGCTGGCGGCGCTGTGCGCCGCGTGCCTGACGCCGGTGGTCCTGCTGAGGAAGAGGACCCCGGAACAGGCGCTGGTCCTGACCGCCGCCATTTTGGCGGTGGTGCTGGGCCGGTGCCTGGCCCTGGCCGCTCCGGCGGTGGAGGAACTGCGGACCCTCTTTGACCGGGCCGGGGTGGACAGCGCCCATGTCTCCATCCTGCTTCGGACCCTGGCCGCCGCCCTGGTGACCCGGCTCTGCGCCGACCTGTGCCGGGACGGCGGGTCCCAGGCCCTGGCCTCGGCGGTGGAGACGGCGGGGGCCGTGGCGGTGCTGGTCATCACCCTGCCCCTGGTGCGGGCGGTGGTGGAGCTGCTGCTGGGGTACACCAGATAGGGGGCGGGGGATGAAGAGGATATGCGCGTTCCTGCTGGGCCTGCTGGCCGCCTGCCTCCTGGCGGGACAGGCCCTGGCCGTGAGCCTGCCGGGGGAGCTGGAGGAGGCGGACCCCCGTGCGGCGTCCCTGGTGACGCCGGAGGCGGGCGGGGACTTCGGCCTCATGAGCGGCCTTCGGTCGCTGCTGGAGGACGGCCTCGCCAAGGCAAAGGCCCACCTGTTCTCCGGCGTCCGGGCGGCGGCCCTCCTCATGGCGGGGACGGTGCTGCTGGGGGTGGTGGAGAGCGCGGCCCCGGCGGGGAAGGAAACGCTGGGCCGGTACGTCACCGCCGCCGGGGCGCTGTGGATCACGGCGTCCGCCGCCGGGGACCTGAACGCCCTTATCGGCCTGGGCCGAGAGACGGTGGAGAACATGGCCCTGCTTTCCAAGACCCTGCTGCCGGTGCTGGCCGCCGCCGAGGCCGCCGGGGGCGGCGTCACCGCCGCGTCGGTGCGGCAGACGGCGGCGGTGTTCTTCGCCAGCCTCCTGCTCACCGCCATCCAGGAGGTGCTGCTACCCACGGTGTACCTGTACATCGGCGTGTCCGCCGCCGGGGCGGTGCTGGAGGGGGACGCCATGGACCGCATCGGGGAGCTGCTGAAGAAGGCGGTGGGCTGGGTCCTGGGGGGCCTGCTGACCCTCTACACCGGCTACCTCACCGTCAGCGGCGCGGTGGCCGGGGCCGCCGACGCCCAGGCGGTGAAGCTGGCCAAGTCGGCGGTGTCCGCCGCCGTGCCGGTGGTGGGGGGCATCCTCTCCGACGCGGCGGAGACCGTCCTGGCCGGGGCGGGAGTCCTGAAGGGCACGGTGGGGGCGTTCGGGACGCTGGCGGTGTTCGGCGGCTGCTTGCTGCCCTTTCTGCGGCTGGGGTGCCAGTACCTGCTGTACCAAGCGGTGTCCCTGGTGTCCGCGGCGGCGGGGCCCAAAAAGCTCACCGATCTCATCGCCCGCCTGGGGGACGCTTTCGGTCTGGTGCTGGCTATGACCGGCGCGTCGGCGCTGCTATTGCTCATATCCCTGGTGTCCTCGTTGACCGCAGTCAGTTTTTCCTAAAAGAAAAAGTGACCTAAACTGTCCCCAAAGGTTCCGTTGCGAAGCTAATTTGATACGCTTTTCACGAAAGGGGTGGAGCAATGATATCAGCGCTGCGGACCTGGCTGCTGGGGGTGGTGCTGACGGCCTTCGCCGGGGCGCTGGCCCGGCAGCTGGCCCCCAAGGGCAGGGAGGAAGGCATGGTCCGGCTGGCGGCGGGACTGCTGCTCACGGCGGCCCTGCTGCGGCCTCTGGGGGAGATCCAGTGGGAGGACCTGGCGGTGGAGGCCGGTAGTTTCCCCGGCGGGGCCGGGACCCAGGCCCAGGCGGAGCGGTACCGGCAGGAGCAGGCCGCCGCCCTCTCGGCAGTCATAGCGGAGAAGACGGCGGCATATATATGGGACAAAGCGAACGCGCTGGGCCTGGACTGCCAGGTGACGGTGACCACGGCGGCGGGGGAGAGCCGCATCCCCCTGCCGGACGGCGCGATCATCCGGGGGCCCTACAGCGAGGCGCTCAGCGCGGTCATCCAGGAGGAGGTGGACATCCCCGCCGAAAAACAGATCTGGCTGGAGGGAGAGACATGGAGCGAAGAGGAGGAGGGACCGTCCTGAAACAGGTCCTGGGCGCACTGGACCGGTACAAGTACGCGCTGCTGGTGGTGGCGCTGGGGGCGCTCCTGCTGCTGTGGCCCGCCGGAGGCGGCGGGGAGGAGGAGGGCGTCTCGCCCCGGGACCAGCCCCAGAGCCTCCGGGAGACGGAGGCGGCCATGGAGGAGATCCTGGGCCGCATCCAGGGGGTCGGCCGGGTGGACGTGATGCTGACGCTCCAGAGCGGCAGCGAGCTGGTGCTGGCGGAGGACGCCAGTCTTCGGTACAGCGGCAGCACCGAGGCCCCCACGGACTACCAGCGGACGTCGGAGCCGGTGGTGGCGGACGGCGCGGTGGTTGTCCGGCAGGAGCGGTACCCCCAGTACCGGGGGGCGCTGGTGGTCTGCGACGGCGGCGGCAGCGACGGGGTGCGGCTGCGGGTGATGGCGGCGGTGGCGGCGCTGACGGGCCTGGGCTCGGACCGCATTGCGGTGGTCCCATGGCAGAGCGGCGCACAACAATAAAATGGAGGGAATTCAGACATGAAGATGCAGTGGAAGCGCAACGCCGTGGTGGCCACGGTGCTGCTGTTCGTCTGCGCGGCGGTGTATCTCAACTGGCGCTACGCAGGCAACGTGGTGGCGAGCGACGGACAGACCCAGCTTCAGGACGGGCAGGGCACGGTCCAGAGCGCCGAGGGCGGCGGCACCGGCGGTGGGCGGGTCCTGGGGGACGCGTCCCTGGTAGGGGGCGTGCCCACCATGGAGTCCCAGAACAGTGAGGACCTGGAGACCGACGCCCCGGCCCAGGAGGCGGACACGTATTTTGACACGGCCCGGCTCAGCCGCCAGCAGTCCCGGGACAACGCCCTCAGCATTCTCCGGGAGGCGGCGGAGCAGGAGGGAGCGGAACAGGCGTCCATCGACGAGGCCAACCGTGCCATCCAGACCCTGGCGGGCTACACCATGCAGGAGAGCCAGATCGAGAACCTGGTGATCGCCAAGGGGTATGAGGACTGCGTCGCCTTCATGGGAGAGAACGGCATCAGCGTGGTGGTGTCGGCCGGCGCCGACGGGCTCCAGGCGGAGGATGCGGCGAAGATCATGGACATCGTCCTGGACGAGACGGAATATTCGGCAGATCAGATCAAGATTCTGGAAGCGGATTGAATCGGGAGGGGGCGGAGCCCCCTCCCAACGCTTTTATTAGCAAGACACCCCAGGCCGTGCATTGTACAGCCTGGGGTGTTAAAAAGTTCAACGGTGCTCTGCGCTCACACGTTGTCCAGCGCCTGGGCGATATCGGCGATGAGGTCGCCGGCGTCCTCCAGGCCGCAGCTCATGCGGACCAGGTCGGCGGTGATGCCGGCAGCGATAAGCTCCTCGTCGTTCATCTGCCGGTGGGTGGCGGAGGCGGGGTGGAGGCAGCAGGTCCGGGCATCGGCCACGTGGGTCTCGATGGCGGCCAGCTTCAGGTGCTTCATGAAGGTCTCGGCGGCCTTGCGCCCGCCCTTCACGCCGAAGGACACCACGCCGCAGGTGCCGTTGGGCATATACTTCTGCGCCGTCTCGTAGTACTTGTCCCCCTCCAGGCCGGGGTAGGTGACGAAACTGACCTTGGGATGGCCCTTCAGGAATTTGGCCACCGCCAGGGCGGTCTCGCAGTGCCGGGGCATCCGGACGTGGAGGCTCTCCAGGCCCAGGTTCAGGATGAAGGCGTTCTGGGGGGACTGGATGGAACCGAAGTCCCGCATGAGCTGGGCGGTGCACTTGGTGATGAAGGCCCCGCCCAGGCCGAACTTCTCGGCGTAGGTGACGCCGTGGTAGCTGTCATCGGGGGTGGTGAGGCCGGGGAACTTGTCCGCATGGGCGAACCAGTCGAATTTGCCGCTGTCCACGATGCAGCCGCCTACCCCGGCGCCGTGGCCGTCCATATACTTGGTGGTGGAGTGGGTGACGATATCCGCGCCCCACTGGAAGGGCTGGCAGTTGATGGGAGTGGCGAAGGTGTTGTCCACGATGAGGGGCACGCCGTGGGCGTGGGCGGCCTTGGCGAACTTCTCGATGTCCAGCACGGTCAGGGCGGGGTTGGCGATGGTCTCGCCGAAGACGGCCTTGGTGTTGGGACGGAAGGCGGCGTTCAGCTCCTCCTCGGAGCAGTCGGGGGAGACAAAGGTGAACTCCACGCCCATTTTCCGCATGGTGACGTGAAAGAGGTTGTAGGTGCCGCCGTAGATGGTGGAGGAGGCCACCACATGGTCGCCGCAGGTAGCGATGTTGAACACCGCATAGAAGTTGGCAGCCTGGCCGGAGCTGGTGAGCATGGCGGCGGTGCCGCCCTCCAGGGCGGCGATCTTGGCGGCCACCATGTCGTTGGTGGGGTTCTGGAGGCGGGTGTAGAAGTAGCCGTTCTCCTCCAGGTCAAAGAGCTTGCCCATCTGCTCGCTGGTGGCGTACTTAAAGGTGGTGGACTGGATGATAGGGATCTGGCGGGGCTCGCCGTTGCCGGGGGTGTAGCCCGCCTGCACGCACTTGGTGCCAATGCCTTGGTCGATCATAAACGATTCCTCTTTTCTTCAATTACCGCCCTCCGCCGGAGGGCGGAGATCACTGTCTATAGATTACAGGCAGAAGCTGGGTTTGTCAAGCAGAGAAAAAACCTGGGGGTGTGGGGGTGTGGGGGCCTCCGGCCCCCACCGGGTCTGATGCGCACCCCCGACGGGTGCACCCCTGGCACTAGGCCGCCTTCGGCGGCCCAAGCCCTAGGGCCGTCCTCCGGACGGCCCGACGGGGTTACTTTTCCCTTGCAGGAAAAGTAACCAAAAGTGCACTCAAGAAAACCAGGAATGGTTTTCTTGAGAATCTTTCCTTATTTTTTGTTTAGTTTTGCGCTCCCCCTGTGGTTGGTTTTGTCTAAACCGGACCTGGTCCCGTGTATGGGGCGAAGCGGCTGTTTCAGTATGTCCCCAAGGAGATCCTGCTGCGGCGCAAGTTCCGCCGCTTGGGGCGGCGGAACCGGACATTGGGTGCGCTGGTCGTTTTGGTGCTTGTCCGACTGCTGTCTGCTCCGTTCCACTCCGCAAGGGATAGCGCGAGCCGTTGGGGTGTGGGGTGATTTTGCGTGAAAGTTCTTCACGGTCAATGGCTTGAAGTTGTTGCTGGGGCGTGATATCATGGGTATATGGTCTAACGTAGCGGCAAAGCGGGATTGATGGGAGACGGCAAATGGCTAGAGGAATGTGCTGTATCTGGATGGTACAGAGGAATTGGATACAAATGCAAGATTCATTACCGGCGTAGATATGAGTTTGACCAAAGACAAATAAAGTTTTATTTGGGGTGGATTATGATAAAACTAGCAAAACCAGAGGACTCTATGATATTGGCAGAATTAGCACTCAAACTTTGGGAAGATAATTCTTTATCAGAAATGGCACATGAGTTTGAAAAGCTGATTGCCAGTGATACGGCTGTATGTTTTATTCAATACGTTGATGAACGGGCAATAGGTTTCTCTCAGTGTCAGCTTAGAAGCGATTATGTTGAAGGAACAGACAGCTCACCCGTGGGATATCTGGAAGGGATTTTTATTGAGGAAGCGTATCGTAAGCGCGGGTATGCCAGGGAACTCTTGAAAGAATGTGAAAATTGGGCAAAAAAGAAGCATTGTATAGAGTTCGCCAGCGACTGTGAACTCAAAAATGAAGACAGTCTGCACTTTCATATGGCTATGGGGTTTGAGGAAGCAAACAGGATTATATGCTTTAGAAAAGATATCTAGAATTTATCAAAGTACGTCCAAGCCGCATCCCTCCCTCGAACAGTCCGACAAGAACCATCCATCAATTGCGTAGTGGAACGGAGCAACCGGCAGTAAGACTACGGAAAAACAAGGCAGCAGTACCGATGAAAGCTTTCCCTGTCCTCATCCTACCGGAAGACTGCCCTTAACGTCCTTCCCCCACGGGAGGGATTCTCAAGGGGGCGAAAGCCCCCTTGAGCAATTTTTTGGTTACTTTTTGTTTGCACAAAAAGTAACCCAGGGTGCGCGGCGAAGCTGCGGCAAGATAAAGAGTTGGGAGGGGGCGGAGCCCCCTCCCGATGCTTGTTACGTAACCGGAGCTTCTGCCGGTTCTTCTACTGCGGAACCACCTTCGGTGCTTGCCTCCGGCTTTTCCAATTTCCACCGTGTATCCTTGATGGTCAAGGTCCTCTTCTTCTTTCCGCCCATGAGGCGCTTCTTCACCGCCTTGCCCGTGGGCGTGGCGGCCAGGCCGCCCAGGGCGGTCTCCCGCAGCTCCACCGGGAGCCGCCGGCCCACCTCGCCCATGGCGTCGATGACCTCATCCACCGGGATGCGGCTCTCGATGCCTGCCAGGGCCATGTCCGCCGCCGCGATGGCGTTCACCGCGCCGATGACGTTCCGCTTCACGCAGGGCACCTCTACCAGCCCCGCCACCGGGTCGCAGGCCAGCCCCAGCAGGTTCTTCAGGGCCATTGCCACCGCGTGGCACATCTGGTCCTTGTTGCCCCCCTTCAGGAACACCAAGGCCCCCGCCGCCATGGCGGACGCGCTGCCGATCTCCGCCTGGCAGCCGCCGGCCGCGCCGGAGATGCAGGCCCGGTAGGCGATGACCGCGCCGATGCCGCTGGCCACGTACATGGCCTCCAGCATCTTCTCCTCCGGGATGTTCTCCCGCCAGTACAGGGGGATCAGCACCGCCGGCATCACCCCGCAGGCCCCCGCCGTGGGGGCCGCCACGATCCGGCGCATGCAGGCGTTGCTCTCGCCCATGGCCAGGGCCTCGCCGATCACCTGGCCCAGGAACTCCCCGCCAATGCACTCGCCGGTGGCGGCGTAGTCGTACATCAGCTTGCCCTGGCCGCCCACCAGACCGCTGGTGCTGCGTCGCTCGCCGGTGTAGACCTGGGACGCCTCCAGCATGGCGTGCCATGTCTGGGCCATCTTCTCCATGGACTCATACCGGGATACCTCCCGGTTCTCCATGTCCGTCTCCAGGACCACTTCCCAGAACTTCTTGCCCTCCCGCCGGGAGAGAGAGACGATCTCCTCCATGGAATTGAGATTCATGTCCTTAGTCCTCCTTCCGATAGTGGATGACCTGCAAAATGCCGGGCCGGTTCTCGATGAGCTGAAGAATGGCGTCGGGCACCGGGTCGTCCGTCTCAATGATCATCATCACGCTGCCGCCCTTGCTGCTGCGGCGCACGCCCATGTTGGCCACGTTCACCTGGGCCAGGGACAGCGCCGTGGTGACCTCGGACAGGTTGTCCTGGTTGTCCATGTTCTGGATGATGAGGGTGTTGTAGTCGCCGGTGAAGCTGACCTCCACCCCGTCCAGCTCGTCCACCCGGATGCGTCCGCCGCCGGTGGAGCTGGCCCGGATACTGAGCCGACCGCCCTTGTCCCCGATCAGCTCCATGAGGACGCTGTTGGGGTGGACGTCCCGCAGGTCCACCTCGTCGAACTTGAAGTCCAGGCCCCGCTCCTCCGCGACCTCAAAGCTCCGGGGAATGTCCAGGTTGTCCGGGGCCATGCCCAGCAGCCCCGCCACCAGGGCCCTGTCCGTGCCGTGCCCCACGCCGGTGCCGGCAAAGGAGCCGTGGAGGTGGATGTCGGCCTTCACCGGCTCCTCCCGCAGGAGGGTCCGGGCCATCCGCCCGATGCGCACCGCGCCGGCGGTGTGGGAGCTGGACGGTCCCACCATGATGGGACCCATGATGTCAAAAATGTCGATCATGCGCGCGCCTTCCTTCCGTATATAGAGATCATATGACAGCCCGTCAAAAAAGCCTTGCGTACCGGAAAGGGCCTGCTGCCCTTTCAGATATGTGTAATCATATCAACTTTTCCCAAATTAGTCAACAGCATATCATAGGATATTGTTGATTTCTGTCATAACTTCCGCTATACTGGAGGGGAACGATCCCACTGATAGGAGGCAGACGCCTATGTCCACATTGCTGCTGAAGCATATCCGCGCCGTGGTCACCTGCGACGGAGGCGACCGGGTGCTGGAGGATACCGATATTTTCTGCCGGGACGGCTTTATCCAGGCCATGGGGCCGGACCTGGCCCGGGAGGCCGACGAGGTCATCGACTGCACCGCCATGCTCTGCTACCCCGGACTCGTGAACACCCACCACCACCTCTACCAGTGCTTCTCCCGGAACCTGCCCCAGGTCCAGGACCTGGAGCTCTTCGACTGGCTCCGGGCGCTGTATGAGATCTGGAAAAATTTAGACAGGGAGGTGGTGCGCTTCTCCTCCCTCACCGCCATGGGCGAGATGCTCAAGCACGGCTGCACCACCTGCTTCGACCACCACTATGTCTTCCCCCAGGGCAGCGGCGACCTGCTGGAGGCCCAGTTCGGCGCGGCGGCGGAGCTGGGGATGCGGATGGTGTGCTCCCGGGGCAGCATGGACCTGAGCCGCAAGGACGGCGGCCTGCCGCCGGACAGCGTGGTCCAGCCCATCGACGAGATCATGCGGGACAGCGCCCGGGCCATCGAGACCTACCACGACCCCCGGCCCGGCTCCATGCGCCAGGTGGTGCTGGCCCCCTGCTCCCCCTTCTCCGTGACGGCGGACCTGCTGCGGGAGAGCGCGGTCCTGGCCCGGCAGTACGGCGTGCGGCTCCACACCCACCTCTGTGAGACGCTGGACGAGGAGCGGTACATGCTGGAGCGGGAGGGGATACGGCCCCTGGCTTTCATGGAGAAGTTGGGCTGGGTGGGGCCCGACGTGTGGTACGCCCACGGCATCCACTTCAACGACGCCGAGCTGCGGCTCCTGGCGGACACCGGCACCGGCGTGGCCCACTGCCCGTCCTCCAATATGAAGCTGTCCTCCGGGGTGTGCCGCCTGCCGGAGATGCTGGAGCTGGGAGTGCCGGTGGGCCTGGCCCTGGACGGCAGCGCCAGCAACGACGGAAACAGTATGCTGGAGGAGCTGCGGACCGCCTATCTGCTCCACCGCCTCCATTCCAGCAAGCGGGCCCCCTCCGGGTACGACCTGCTGAAGATCGCCACCGCCGGCGGCGCGAAGGTGCTGGGCCGGACGGATATCGGCTCCCTGGAGGTGGGCAAGTGCGCGGACATGTTCCTCATCGACAGCCGCCGCCTGGAGCTGGTGGGCTGCTGCCAGGACCCCAGGAACGTGCTGGGCACTGTGGGCGTCCGGGGGCCGGTGGATCTCACCGTGGTCAACGGCCGGGTGGCGGTGCGGCAGGGCCGTCTCACCGGCTGGGACGAGGGCGAGCTGGCGGCGAAGGCCGGGGAGGTCTGTGCCGCCTATCTGGCCAGGGCGTGACAGGAGGCGAGCGGTATGACGGAAAAAGTGACGATCCGGCGGCGGGACGAGCTGCCCATGCCCATGATCTATCTGGCGAAGCCGGAGCATCTGGCAGACTGGTATGTGTCCCAGCTGAACTGGTCCCTGGGGCAGGGGAGGCGGGAGCTGTCCATCTCCTGCTTCGACGCCGTGGGGATGGGCCACCCGGCGGGGGAGTCCGCCCCCGTGGTCCTGCGGGCGGTGACCAACTTCCTCTACGACCACCCGGAGGTGGAGCGCCTGGATATCCTCTGCGCCGGGGACGCCTGCTATAAGGCGTACTCCTTCCACTGGAACATGTGGTACGCGGAGCACAAGCCCCATTGAAAAAGATGCGGCGCCCCGTCTTTACAAACCCGGACGGTTTTGCTATCATATCCTCCGGACCAATTCCGAGGATAGCAAGGTGAACGCTAATGTCCCTCACAACGGTATTCTTTCAGATGCTGGCGCTGCTGGTGATGATTGCGGCAGGGTGGATCGCGGCCCGGACCGGGATGCTGGACGCCCACACCAACGGCCAGCTCTCCAAGCTGATCGTCAACATCTTCAACCCCCTCCTGATCTTCTCCAGCGCCGCCAGCGCGGTGGGCACCATGCCCCGGGCTACGCTGGGCGCGGTGGCGCTGATCGCCGCCGGGATGTTCCTGGTGTTCATCCTGGCGGGGATGGTGATGGTGCCCTTCTTTGACAAGGACCCCGCCCAGCGCGCCATCTTCCAGCTTATGTTCGTCTTCTCCAACCTGGGCTTTATCGGCGTCCCGGTGGTGCGGAGCGTCCTGGGGCCGGAGTACGTCATCTACATCACGCCCTTTCTCCTGGTCTACGGACTGGTCTTCTACACCTATGGCGTGGCGCTGATGGAGGGGAGGTTCTCCCTGGCGGCCCTGAAGTCCATGGTGAACCCTGGCAATATCGCCTGCGTCCTGGCGCTGGTGCTGGTGGTGTTCAGCCTCCCGCTGCCGGATTTCCTGCTGACCGCCGCCACCTACCTGGGCAACGTCACCACGCCGCTGGCGCTGATGGCGGTGGGCTACACCCTGGCCCACTCCGACCCACGGCAGATCGCCGGGGATGTGCGGCTCTACGTCTTCTCCGCTATCAAGCTGCTGGCGCTGCCGCTGGCCATGCTACCGCTGCTGCGCCTGCTGCCGGTGGACGCCAGCCTCGTCCCGGTGTGCATGGTGATGTTCGGTATGCCTGTGGGCAATATGCCCCTCATGCTGGGCACCCAGAAGGGGATCGACTGCCGGGTCTGTACGGCGGCGATCATCATGACCACCATCCTCTGCGTGGTCACGGTCCCGATCATTTTAGCCATCGCGGTATGATACGATTTCGTTCAAACAGGATCATAGGATATGAAAAAAGCGCGGGAGCTTCCCGCGCTTTTTCCGCGAGACTGCCGGAAAAGGCCAAGCCTTTTTCAGCAGTCTTCTTTTTTATCAATCACCGGAGATTTGCGGCTCCATCAAGCTGCTGGAACTATCGCCGCTGCGCCTACTGCCCGTGGACGCGAGGCAAGTTCCGGTAAAAGTCCGTGTCCGCCAGTAGCCCCTGGCCCCACTCCTGGAGCCAGAGGAACGGTGAGCTGCTGAGACCGCCGGGCCGTCCCGCCGCCGCCCACTGGGAGCCGGTCTGGTAGGGATAGACCCAAGGGGACTGGCGGTGGATATAGTTGGCGGCGTAGTTGAACCACATGGGCCCCAAGTCCTGGGTCCTGGGCTCCAGGGACCACCAGGTATACACCCGGATGCAGTCCCCCCGGAGGGGCAGGGAGAAGTCGGCGTAGCAGGCCCGGTAGCTGGTCTGGCCGAAAAAGCCGGTATAGGAGGTGTCGCTGGGCGCGCTGATATCCAGAGGGGCGGCGTAGGTGACGCCGTTCCTGTCCCACAGCATCTTGCCCACCGGGTCCGTCCCCACGCCGCTCTGGTCCACGCTGGAGCTGCGTATGTCGCTCCAGCTGTAGGCGGGGATGATCTCCAGGCTGTCAATGGAGCGGAGCCGGGGCGGGGTCTCCCACTGGAAGGCCGCCAGGTATACATTCCGGTAGGGGGCCACCTGGACCTCCACAAAGGTGACCAGAGGGGCGTCGGTCCGACTGCCGTTGTTGTTGTGCCGGGCGGTGTAGACATTCATCCCCGCGGCGCCGTCGAAGACGGCGACCTCCTCGTCGGTCAGGTCCGCCAGGATGTCCTCCGGGAAGCCCAGGTCCAGGAGCTGCTCCCGCAGCGCCGCCTGGGTGGTGGGTGTGTCCTCCACCGGCGCGGCCTCCATGGGGGCGCGGCCCGACAGCAGCACGCCCAGTACGGTGGCTGCGGTTACGATCCCCAGCCACAGCGCGGCGGCGTGGCCGTCGGACACCGATACCGGCGCGGGCTCCAGCGCGTACCCCGCCTCGTCCAGGGACCGGCTGAGCTTGAAGAGGTTCCGCACCAGCACGATCCAGAGCACCAGCAGAGGCCCCACCAGCAGCCAGCCCGTGACGCCGATGACGGCCAGGGGGATCAGCAGAGCCTCCAGCACCACCAGAGCGCCGGCGCAGCCGGTCTTGGGCGCCTGGCCCGCGTCCCGGAACACCTGCTTCAGCCCCCGCCACAGGCCGCCCACGGCCAGCACCAGCAGGAGCTGCACCAGCGCGGCCCAGACCACATGATAGAGCGGCAAGGTCCCGGTGGTGGAGTGCCACTGGCCGGGGAGAATTTCCGCCAGCCGGTTGTGCAGCGGCGTGGCCGACGCCGCCGTATTGGCAAAGCGGAGAACGGCATAGACGGTGCCGCAGAGATAGGCGGACCGGAACCCGCTGTTCTCCCGCCGCAGGGCCCGCAGACCCAGCCACAGCAGCACCGTGCCCACAGCGGGCAGGATCACGTCCAGACCGGCGAAGTGGAAGGTGATGTTGATGAGGGCCAGCCCCCAGCAAATCCGGTCCATGGGCGTCTTCCACGGCTTGGGGGGCTCGCCGCCGGTGAGCTCCGGCGGCATCTGTTCCGCGCCCTGGTACAGCAGACGCTCGAAATCATCCACGGTACACACCTCCCAACTCCTTTTGCAGCCGTTTCCGGATGCGGTACAGCCGGCCCTCCACGGCGCGGAGGGTCAGTCCCAGTTCGGCGGCAATCTGGGCGGTGGACTGGTAGTAGTAGTATTTCCGCAGAAACATTGCCCGGTCCCACTCGTCCAGCCGCCCCACGGCGTCCCAGAGGGCCTGGACGGTCTCGGCCCGGATGACGGACTGTTCGGGGCCGTCGCTGCGGTCGGGGAGGGTCTCGTCCAGCTGGCCGCCCTCCCGGCGGCGCTCATTAGCCCGGCGGCGGTTGAGGGCGGCGTTCCGGGTCAGAATGGTGAGCCAGGTGGTCAGGGAGGCCTTCTCCGGGTCGTAGGACCCGATGGACTCCCAGGCCTGGAGGATCACGTCGGCGAGGCACTCCTCCCGGTCCCGCTCGTCTGGGAGGATCGGGGCGATGATGTACTTCATCAGAGGGGTGAACGCGGTCTGGAACCGCTCCAGCGCGCCGGGGGCGCGCTCGCGCATGGCCGCTGTCAGGTCGCTGTAGTTCATGGGCTGTCACCCCTCTCCGTGTTTCTGTGTGTATTATACACCGGGCAGAGAAAAATCCCATAAACAAAGTGGAAGAAATTTGGCGCTGGAGTGGGGACTTCAGGGAGGGGCGCCTTTCTCCCGAAACCGCGGGCCCCGCACCAGCGGGCCCCGCGCCGTATATAATGGAATACCAAGGGATAAGGAGGCGAAGGACCATGCGGTACGCCCGGTGGATGGGCCTGTGCGCGCTGGCGCTGGGGCTGGGGATCCTCATCGTGTCGATCTTCCCCACGGGCTGCCTCCTCTTCCTGGTGGCATTTCTGCTGATCGGCTGCGGCTGCGCCTGTATGCGCAGATAGGAAGGAGGTCGCCATGAAGATCGTCGTCATCAAGTCCCCCAAATTCCTGGCGGGGATTTTGAAGAGGATTTTTAAGATCAAAGATTGAATCGTTCCCGTGATAATGCGGAGCCCTCCCGCATACACTGGGAAGCAAAGAGAGCCTGGACTTCTCGAATGATAGGGAGGACGCTGCTATGGAACTGCAACTGAAAAAAGCCGGACACGACTACTACGAGCCGCTGTACTTCGCCCCCTTCTCCTGCGAGACCATGCGGGAGAACATCGTCCCGGACAGCCTGCCGGACATCGCCCGCATCGTGGACGCGTCGGGGCTGGTGTACGTGACGGACCGGGAGCTCACCGGCGACGGGCGCTTCTGCGCCAGCGGCAATGTGGACGTGTCGGTGCTGTACATACCGGAGCGGGAGGAGGGCCCCAGGGCCCTGCACTTCCAGCTGCCCTTCCAGTGCTACGGGGAGGGCCAGGGGAGCGCGGACTGCGAGTGCCTGGATATCCGGGGCGAGATCCGCGGCATCGACGCCCGGGCCCTGAACCCCCGGAAGGTGCTGACACGGGCGGACCTGGTGCTGACCCCCTCCGGCTGCCGCCACGTGACGCTGGAGCTGGCCACCGGCGCGGAGGGGGACCAGGTCCAGCTCCTGCCGGAGAAGCGGACTACCCGTGTCTGCGCCGGAGTCCGTGAAAAGGAATTCAGCTTTACGGAGGAACTGCCCCTGCCCACTGGCCGGGGCGGGGCGGAGGAGGTGCTGTCCACCCGGGTGGAGGTGAAGAGCACCGACTGCAAGCTCATCGGCAGCAAGCTGGTGGTAAAGGGGCTGGTGTCCGTCTCGGTGCTGTACCGGGAGACCGGGGGCCGGACGGCGGTGCTTCAACAGGAGCTGCCCTTCTCCCAGATCATCGACGGCTCCGGCTTCCAGGAGGAGTGGGAGTGCGAGGCGGCCCACCGCCTGCTGCGGTGCGAGTGCCGCACCGGCGGCGAGGGCACGCCGGAGGACGCCTATGTCCTCACTCTGGAGCTGCAGATCCGCGCCCGGGCAGCCGTGTGGCGGGAGGAGGAGCTGGCGTTCATCGCGGACCTCTACAGCACCGCCTCGGCGGTGGAGTGCCGCCACGGGGAGCTGGAGCTCAGCGAGGACTGCCAGCGGAGCACCCGCCGCCAGAACGCCCGGGAGCTGCTGGAGACCGGCGTGGCGGTGAAGTCGGTGGTGGACACAGCGGTGAGCTGCGGCCCGGTCCAGACCGGCGGGGGAGAGCTCCGCGTCCCCGTCCGGGCCCGGTGCCTGTACCTGGACGAGAACGACGTTCTGGGCAGCGTGAGCCGGGAGTTCACCGTCGCCTGTCCCGCCGAGGGGGCAACGGAGGACGGCGCCTGCTGCCGGGCGGAGGCCAGCTGCGGCGGGGACGTACTGGTGAACGTGGTGCCGGAGGGCATTGAGCTGCGCCTGCCCCTGGAGTACGCCCTCACCACCGCCTGCCGCCGCCGCTACGCCTGCGTCTGCGGCGGGGAGGCGGTGGAGGACGAGGCCCCCTCCAGCCCCAGGCCGTCCCTGATCCTCCGAAAGCTGGGGGCGGGGGAGAGCCTGTGGTCCGTGGCGAAGCAGTACCGCACCACCTGCCGGGGCATCCTGTCCGTCAACGAGCTGTCGGACGAGAGCGAGATCGCCCCGGACCAGCTGCTGCTGATCCCCCGCACAAGATAAAACGAGCTCCCCGGCGGCGCAGGCCGCCGGGGAGCTTGTTTGCTGCTTTTGAAGGAAACCTTATTTTTCCGGTTAGAACAAGGCATCGTTACCGTGCGAGAAATGTCGGAATTGCAACGTTTTGGTAGCGAGATTAAAGTTCTTTTTGATACTTTTTCTTTCAAGAAAAAGTATGGGCCACCTGCATCATGATGGCGCACTCCATCCGCTTGCGGAAGAGCTTGCAGCCGTACTCATAGGTGCCGGTGATGCTGCCCGTGGCGTGGTAGGCGTTGGCGGCGCAGCCGCCGGAGCAGTAGAGCCGTGCCCAGCAGTCCGCGCAGCCGGGCCGGGCGTAGACGTTGCAGCACTTGAACTGGTCCCGGAGTTCCGTGTTGGTGACCCCGTCCCAGATGTTGCCCATCAGGTATTTCTCGTCCCCCACGAACTGGTGGCAGGGGTACAGGTCCCCCCAGGGGGTGACGGCCAGGTACTCCGTGCCGGACCCGCAGCCGGAGATGCGCTTGTAGATGCAGGGCCCGTGCTTCAGGTCGATCATGTAGTGGTAGAAGGTGAGGGGATGGCCCTCCTTCTCCCGCTTCAGCATCTCCCTGGCCAGGATCTCATACTGCTCAAAGAGCTTGGGCAGGTCCTCCTCCGTGAGGGCGCAGGGGTCGTCGGGGGCGCAGACCACCGGCTCCATGCTCAGCTCGGTGAACCCCAGGTCCGCCAGGGTGAACAGGTCCTCGGTGAAATCGATGTTGTAGTGGGTGTAGGTGCCCCGCACATAGTAGCTCCGGTCCCCCCGGGCCTGGGCGAACTTTTGGAATTTCGGCACGATCCTGTCCCAGCTGCCGTTGCCGGCGTAGTCCTTCCGGAACCGGTCGTGGACCTCCTTCCGGCCGTCGATGGACATGACCACGTTGTGCATCTCTTTGTTGGCAAACTCGATGACCTCGTCGTCCACCAGCACGCCGTTGGTGGTGAGGGTGAAGCGGAAACGCTTGTGCTTCTCCTGCTCGATGCTCCTGGCGTAGGCCACCAGGTCCTTCACCACCTGCCAGTTCATCAGCGGCTCGCCGCCGAAGAAATCCACCTCCAGGTTGACCCGCTTGCCGGACCGTTCCACCAGGAAGTCCAGGGCCCGCTTGCCCACGTCGAAGCTCATCAGCGCCCGCTCCCCGTGGTACTTGCCCTGGCTGGCGAAGCAGTAGGAGCAGTTCAGGTTGCAGGTGTGGGCCACGTGGAGGCAGAGGGCCTTGATCTCGTTGGAGCGCTTCTTGAAGTCGAAGGCCATGCCCTCGTACTCGTCCCTGGTGAAGAGCTTCCCGGCCTGCTTCAGCGCCTCGATGTCCGAGAGGCAGTCCCGCAGGTCAGCCTCCGTCACGTCCTCCCGGTCCCCGCATTTCTCCAGCATGGCCGCCACGATCTCGTCCGGCGTATGGTCCTCGTACATGCCGATCATGTCGTAGGCCACCTCGTCCACCGCGTGGACGGAGCCGGAGTACACGTCCAGGACGATGTTGTAGCCGTCCAGCTTGTATTGATGTATCATAAGGTATCTCCTAACTGTTTCGTCTCCGCGCAGTTCTCCTCCAGCCAGCCCCGGACGTAGGCCTGATAGGCCGGGTCATCCCCGCTGAACTGCAAAAAGTAGGTGTAGATCTGCGCCATATAAAACCGAATGGCGGCGGCGTCAAAGGAACCGTGCCTACCATAGCCCATCAGGAACCGGCGGCGCTCCTCCGCGGTCTTCAAAAACGTTTGCCCCGGGCGCAGGATCAGGGCCCACGCGATATCGAAATCCCGGTCCCCGTAACCTGCCAGCTCAAAGTCCAGGATGCCGCTGATGTGGTGGTCCTCCCACAGAAGGTTGGCGTAGTGGAAGTCGCCGTGGCAGAACACGGTGGTCCCGCCGTCAGGGGGATGGGCGAACCAGGACGCCAGATGGACGAGCCCCAGCGCCTCCAGATGCTCCGCCGTGGGCGGGTGGAAAAACCTCCGGTCCGCCACAGGGGGGACCTCCGGCCGGAGCATATGGAGCCGGGCCAGCGTCCCGCCGTATTCCTCCATGTAGGAGAGGGCCGCGCCGCCGGCGTTGTCCCCCACGATGACCGACAGCCGCCGTCCGGGCTTCTCCGCCGTCACCAGGAAAGGCGCGTCCCCGGTCCCGGCGTCCAGCACCTCCGGAGCCAGCGGCAGGGCCAGCCGGGAAAGCACCAGGGCCTCGTTCCGGATACCGGCGCCGCCGTTCCGGCGGGGGGCCTTCACATAGGCGGTGACCTGGCGGCCCTGACAGAGCCCTCTCACATGGAACACATCGTTCCCCGCGTGGGGGTAGCCCAGGATCTCGGTGGGCCGGAAGCTGTGGTAGGGCAGGGCGAACACGTCGCATGTCTCCCGCCACTTGTCCGGGTGCCGGAACGTCTCCGCCATATCACCGCCTCCTCCCGCCGGTGGATGACCGAGAAAATGCCGCCTGCGCCCGGCGCAGGCGGCATGATCTGCCGGACATTACTTGTTGTCCTTGTTCTCGCACATCTGATTGGCCACGCCGCAGGAGGTCTTGCAGGCGCTCTGGCAGGAGGTCTGGCACTCGCCACAGCCGCCCTTGACGGCGCTCTCCTTCAGGTCGCGGGTCTCGATGGTCTGGATACGCTTCATTGGGTATGTCCCCCTTTCCCTAGACTTAACTAGCTTATTATACAACACTTTTTTCCATGCGTCAATATTCCGTGACACAAAATATGCGCTCCGGCGCACCGCCCCTGGTGGAGCGGACGTTGACGCCGTGCTCCAGGGCGTCCAGGACGCCCCGGTCCACCACCTCGCCGGGGACCAGCAGCGGCGCGCCCGGCGGGTAGCACCAGATGTACTCGCCGCTGACCCGGCCCAGCGCGTCCTCCGGGGCAAAAAACGCGCCCTTTGCCGTCAGCGCCGCCCGGATCGGCAGCCGCTTTTCCGGCAAGGAAAAAGCCTGTACAGCGGATGGAGATTCAATAACCTCCAGAGATTGGTCGAGGGTACGAAGGGCTTCCGCCAGCCGGGAGGGCGAGGCGTCCGTGTCGCCCATGCCGGTCATGGCCAGGGCGTACCGTCCGGCGGCCATCTCCAGCTCGATGTGGGACCGCTCCCGGAGCAGCGACAGGAGCGCCGCCCCGCCCAGCCCTCCGGCGGAGAGGACCAGCTTTGACGGGTCAAAGGCGAACGCGCCGGGGCCGCCGCTCCATAGCTGGATATGCTTCAAGTCCCGTGTCTCCTCCCGAAACCGGCCCAACGCCGTGAGCCACCGCTCCGCCGCCGTGTCCCCCTCCCGCTCCAGGTAGTCCACGCACCCGGCGATGGAGGCGGACAGCAGATAGGACGGGCTGCTGGACTGGAGCATGGCCACGTTCCGCCGCACGTCTGTTGGATCAATGAGGCCGCCGCCGATGTGCAGCACCGCTGTCTGGGTCAGGCTGGGGAGGGTCTTGTGGAGGCTCTGGACCACCAGGTCCGCCCCGCAGCGCACCGCCCCAACAGGGAAGCCCCCGAAGCCCAGGTGGGCCCCGTGGGCCTCGTCCACCAGGAGGGGCACGCCCCGGGCGTGGCAAACCAACGCGATGCCCGCTATGTCGCTGACGACGCCCTCATAGGTGGGGCTGGTCACCGCCACGAGCCGGACGTCCGGGTGGGCGTCCAGCGCTGCCGAGGCCTCCTCCGGCGTCACGGAGCCCCAGGCGCCCAACTCCCGGTCTGTCTCAGGGACCAGGTAGTAGGTTTCCGCGCCCACCAGCTCGGCGGCGTGGTACATGGACCGGTGGGAACCCCGGAAGAGAAGCAGGGCCCCGCCTTTTTCCAGCACAGCCCGCACCGATGCCAGCACCCCCACAGTGCTGCCGTTCACCAGGCAGACGCTCTCCTTCGCGCCCCAGAGCTTTGCCGCCCGCTGTTCCAGCTCCAGGAACAGCTCCTGGGGGTCGTTGAGGTTGTCAAAGCCGTCGATCTCCGTGATATCCAGCCCGCCCCCCAGGGCCGCCAGCCAGGGGAAAGCGGCAGTGTTGCGCTTGTGCCCCGGCATATGCATAGGCAGGGCGTCCGAGGCGGCGTAGCGTTCCAGTCGTTCCAAAAGGGTGTCCATTACAGCGTCACCAGCCCCGCGTCCACCAT
Organism: uncultured Oscillospiraceae bacterium; assembly: GCA_947589745.1. Classification (GTDB taxonomy): domain Bacteria; phylum Bacillota; class Clostridia; order Oscillospirales; family Oscillospiraceae; genus Pelethomonas. The sequence continues at coordinate 10,714 of CANQCS010000011.1, read as the reverse complement.
CTTCTGGAGGGACATGAGGATGCCGAATTTCGCGTGCTGCCACGTGAGGCCGCCCTGGAAGTACACCGCGTAGGGCTCCCGGATAGGGCCGTCGGCGCTGAGCTCGATACTGCTGCCTTGGACGAAGGCCCCGGCGGCCATGATGACCTGGCTGTCGTAGCCCGGCATGGCCCAGGGCACCGGGGTGGCGAAGCTGTCCACCGGCGCGGCGGCCTGGATGCCCTCGCAGAAGGCGCACATAGCCTTCTCGCTGCCCAGCTCCACCGCCTGGACGATATCGCTACGGGGCGTGTCCGCTGTGGGGAAACACCGGAAGCCCAACCCCTCGTACAGCTTGGCCGCGAAGATGGCCCCCTTCAGCGCCCCGGCCGTGACGGTGGGGGCAAGGAAAAATCCTTGATAGAAGCTGGGCAGCAGGCCAAGATTGGCCCCCACCTCCTGCCCCAGCCCCGGCGCGGACAGCCGGTAGGCGCAGCGGTCCACGCACGCCTGAGTGCCGCAGATGTACCCGCCGATGGGGGCCAGGCCGCCGCCGGGGTTCTTGATGAGGCTGCCCACCACCATGTCCGCCCCCACGTCGGAGGGCTCCACAGTGTCGGTGAACTCGCCGTAGCAGTTGTCCACCATGCAGATGACGTCCGGCTTCACGCCCTTGCAGAAGGCGATGAGCTCGCCGATCTGCGCCACGGTGAAGGAGGGCCGGGTGGCGTAGCCCCGGCTGCGCTGGATGGTGATGAGCCGGGTCTTCTCCGTGATGGCGGCCCGGATGGTGTCATAGTCGAAGGAACCGTCGGGCAGGAGGTCCGCCTGCCGGTAGGCGACCCCGTACTCCGCCAGGGAGCAGGGGGAGGGCCGGATGCCGATGACCTCCTGGAGGGTGTCGTAGGGCAGGCCCACCGGACTCAACAGCTCGTCGCCGGGACGCAGGTTGGCGCTCAGCGCCACCGCCAGGGCGTGGGTGCCGCAGACGATCTGGGGCCGCACCAGGGCGGCCTCGGTGTGGAACACATCGGCGTACACCCGCTCCAGCTTCTCCCGGCCGTCGTCGTCGTAGCCGTAGCCGGTGGTGGCTGCGAAGTGGTTGTCGCCGATGCGGTTCTTCTGCATGGCCAGCAGGACCTTGGCCTGGTTGAACTCCGCCGTCCGGTCGATGGCCCGGAAGCGGTCCTCCAGGGAGGCCAGCACCGCCTCGCCCTTTTCGTACACGGTCCCGCTCAGGCCCATGCTCTCGTATAGCTCAGTCAGTTCCATGGGTGGTCTCTCCATTCTGTAGGGGGTGTTCCCGTCCCAGGCTCCGCATATGCCGGAAGAAGGACGGCAGTAGGATCAGGTCCGCCCCCAGCCACGCCAGGGGCTCGGCGATATAGACGCCCCACTCTCCCAGGCCCAGCAGCCCGGGGGCGATGTGGACGGTGCCCAGGCGCATGACCAGCTCGAAGATGCCGGACAGGAAGGGGGTCACCGTGTCGCCCATGCCCTGGAGGGAGGAGCGGTAGATATGCAGCAAATAGAGGATGAACAGCGGCACGCACATGGTGGCCAGATAGTGGTAGGCCACGTCCAGGGCGTTCCGGGCCAGCTCCGGGTCCCCGGCGGAGATGAAGAGGGCCACGATCCACCGCCCCGCCAGCAGCATCACCGCCGCCACCGCCAGGGAGGTGAGCACGCCCATCCTCGCCGCGTCCCGGACGCCGGAGCGGATGCGGCCGTATTTTCCGGCCCCCAGGTTCTGGCCGGTGTAGCTGGCCACAGCGTAGCCGAAGTTGGTGGCCGCCAGCTCCAGCAGGCCGTAGAGCTTGTTGGTGGCGGTGAACCCGGCCACGAAGACATAGCCGAAGCCGTTGACCACCTGCTGCACCGCCATGCCGCCCACGCCGATGACGGCGTTCTGGAGGGCCATGGGCAGGCCCAGCAGGAACTCCCGCCGGACCAGCCGCCAGTCCGGCAGCCAGTCGGACCGCCGGAAGCGCATCTCCGGGGCGCGGAGGAAGGCGGCCAGGCTGTAGAGCAGGGCGCAGCCCTGCCCGATGACGGTGGCCGCCGCCGCGCCCGCCACGCCCCAGTGGAGGACCACCACGAACAGCAGGTCCAGGCCGATGTTGGTCACCGCGCCCACCACCATGGCGATGAGGGGGTCCCGGCTGTCGCCCAGGGAGCGGAGGAGGGAGCTGAAAATATTGTACCCGGCCACGATGGGGATGCCGGAAAACACGATCACCAGATAGATCTCCGCGTCGCCGAAGATGGCCGCCTCGGTGTCCATGATGCGGAGCACCGGCGCGATGGAGGGGAGGCTCCCCGCCGTCAGCAGCAGGGCCAGCACCCCGGTGAGGCAGATGCCCATGGCGGCGCTGCGGCGCAGCCGCTCATGATCACCGGCCCCGAAGCGCTGGGCGGGGATGATGGCGAAGCCCTGGGCAAAGCCGATGATGATGCTGAGCACCAGCCAGTTGAACCAGTCTGCCGCGCCGATGGCGGCCAGGGCCTGGACGCCCAGGAATTTTCCCACAATGGCGGCGTCGGTGATGGTGTAGAGCTGCTGGAAGACGCTGCCCGCCATCATGGGCAGGGCAAAGCGGAGGATCAGAACAGACGGCTTGCCCTCGGTGAGATTTTTGGCGGTAGCGGCCATGGAATACACACTCCGTGTCTCTGCAAGATAGACAGGCGATCTGCATGACCGCCCAGGTCAGCATACCTGAAAAACCAAGGAATGTCAAGAAGCGCCGCTGTTTTTCCGCGAAAACAAACCGGCGGCGCCCCAAAGCCGATGCGTTTCTTATTAAAAATACCGTGCTGTGTGCAGGAAACATAGAAATCACATCGCTTTACCGATGGGGTGGAGGCCCCTTTCCCTCTGTTTTCTTTCAGGAAGAGTATGAGATAAATTCATCATTGCCCTATGGAAAACGGAGAGGAAACGGCGCACTGCCAACGGCAGTAAAGTCCTTTTTCTTTCCCGGAAAAGGGATATTCTGTATAGAATTGCATATACCTGAAATATACAAAAATATTTGCATATTCCCTTGAATTTTCCGGGAAAACGTGGTATACTGTCTCTCACGAGGCGACGGCTCCGGCCGGAGCCGGAGGGGGGAACGACCCGGCAGCCAGTTTCCTCCGCTATTTTTTCGCGTTTTCCAGATATCCCTATTTTGATCTCCGACGCGACCACCGGAAAAGGGGCAGCATACGCACATGATCCTGGAACACATTTCGTCCCCGGCGGACGTGAAGGAACTGAGCCGCGAGGAGCTGGCGGCGCTCTGCGGGGAGCTGCGGGACTTCCTCATCGACAGCGTCTCCCGCACCGGCGGACACCTGGCCTCCAATCTGGGGGTGGTGGAGCTGACCGTGGCCATCCACCGGGTCTACGACACCGGGCGGGACCGGCTGGTCTTCGACGTGGGCCACCAGTCCTACGTCCACAAGGCCCTGACGGGGCGGCGGGAGCTCTTCGCCACCCTGCGCCAGCTGGGGGGCCTCTCCGGCTTCCCCAAGCCGGAGGAGAGCGTCCACGACGCCTTTATCGCTGGACACGCCTCCAACTCCGTGTCCGTGGCCCTGGGCATGGCCCGGGCCCGCACCTTACAGAAACAGGACTATGCCGTGCTGGCCCTCATCGGGGACGGCGCCCTCACCGGGGGACTGGCCTACGAAGGACTCAGCAACGCCGGGGCGTCGGGGGAACCCATGGTGGTCATCCTCAACGACAACGGGATGTCGATTGACCCCAACGTGGGCGGCGTGGCCGCCCACCTGAGCCATCTGCGGGTTCGGCCCGGCTACTACCGCTTCAAGAAAGGCTACCGGGCCTTTATGATGAAGCTGCCCGGCGGGCGGCGGCTGTATAGCGCGATCCACCGGTTCAAGACCAATATCAAGCGGGCCCTCTACCCCTGCTCCATCTTTGAGGACATGGGGTTCACCTACCTGGGCCCGGTGGACGGCCACGACCTGGACCAGCTCTGCAACACCCTGGCGTGGGCCAGGGAGCTGGCCTGCCCGGTGCTGATCCACGTCCGCACCAGAAAGGGAAAGGGCTACCTCCACGCGGAGCAGCGCCCGGAGCGGTGCCACGGCGTGCCGCCCTTCGACCCCAAGGCGGGCCCGGCGGAGCCGGGAGGCGTGGATTTCTCCTACGCCTTTGGCCACGAACTGGCGGAGCTGGCGGGACACGACAAGCGGATCTGCGCCATCACCGCCGCCATGGCGGAGGGTACGGGGCTCCAGGAGTTCTCCGCGGCCTGGCCCAAGCGGTTCTTCGACGTGGGCATCGCAGAGGGCCACGCGGTGAGCATGGCCGCCGGAATGGCGAAGCAGGGGATGGTCCCCGTGTTCGCGGTGTACTCCACTTTCCTCCAGCGGGGCTACGACATGCTGGTCCACGACGTGGCGCTCCAGCACCTGCATGTGGTGCTGGCGGTGGACCGGGCGGGCCTGGTGGGGGCCGACGGCCCCACCCACCACGGGTGCCAGGACGTGGGGTATCTGACTCAGATCCCCGGCATGACGGTGCTGTGCCCCGCCTGCTTTGACGAGCTCCGGGACATGCTGCGGTACGCCGTCCAGAAAGTGGACGGCCCGGTGGCGGTCCGCTACCCCCGGGGCGGGGAGGGCCGGCAGTACCCCGCCTGGAGCGGGGAGGCGGCCTCCTGCCTCCGGCAGGGGCGGGATGTGACCCTGGTGTCCTACGGGACACTGACTGACGAGATACTATCCGCCGCGGAGCGGCTGGCCGCCCAAGGCGTGGAGGCGGAGGTCTGGAAGCTCCACCGCATCGCGCCCCTGGACGCCGGGCCGGTGATCCAGTCGGTCCGCCGCACCGGCGGGCTGGTGGTCCTGGAGGACTGCAACGAGAACGGGTCCATCGGCCAGCAGCTGGCCGCCGCCCTGGCTTTGGCGGGCGTCAGCGCCCGCGTCACACTGCTGAACTTGAAAGGGGGCTTCGCCCCCCAGGGGACTGTTCCGCAATTGCGGGCAAAATTGCGGCTGGATGCTGCGGCGGTGGTGGAGGCGGTCCTACAGGGACCATAGCCTGGTGGGCGGGGGCTCCGCCCCCGCCGGGTCAGTAGGCACCCTCAGGCGGGGTGCACCCCTGGCACTAGGCCGCCTTCGGCGGCCCAAGCCCTAAGGCCGTCCTCCGGACGGCCCGACGGGGTTACTTTTCCCTTGCAGGAAAAGTAACCAAAAGTGCACTCAAGAAAACCAGGAATGGTTTTCTTGAGAATCTTTCCTTATTTTTTGTTTAGGTTTGCGCTCGCCATGTGGTTGGTTTGGTCTAAACCGTGCCGGGTTCCGCGTATGGGGCGAAGCGGCTGTTTCGGTATGTCCCCAAGGAGATCCTGCTGCGGCGCAAGTTTCGCCGCTTGAGGCGGCGAAACCGGACATTGGGTGCGCTGGTCGGGATCTTGAGGGGAAAATGCGAATCGTATGGTCTTGGAGGAAATGCTTTGACATTAGAAACGAGCAGACTGTATATACGAACTTTGCGCGAGACGGATCGGCAGGGAATGAGAGATATATTTGTAGATTTTAATAATTCCCAATATGCTGTTTACGATCGGCCTTTTCCGACAGAAGAGGAAGAGATCGACGCGTTGGTAAAGCAGTTCGCGGAAAGCGGTTTGTTCTTTGCGGTATTTCAAAAAGGCTCGGATAACATGATAGGATACGTGTGTTTCCACAAAAATGGGAGCATGTACGACCTGGGATATTGTTTTCATTCCGCGTATCACTCCAACGGATATGCCTATGAAAGTACAAAGGCTCTTATTGAATATTTTGCAGATCAATATTGTGCGACTGTTTTTACCGCAGGAACGGCGATCGATAACATACCGTCGTGTAAATTGCTCAAGAAATTGGGCTTTGTCTGTACGTCGATCGAAACAGTTTCATTTGATCGTGTTTTCTCCTTTCAGGGCGGTAATTTTGAGCTCAATATCGACGACCACCGCGCCCCCAATTGCGTAGTAGAACGGAGCAACCAGTAGTATCGACTACGGCAAAAAAATCGCACCCCCGATGAAAGCCTTCTCTGGGTACTTCCTACCCACGATCTCCCCAGAATAAAGGGGGTCCAGCCCGTAGGGCTGGCGTTTTTTCCGTCCACTTTTTGACGTCAAAAAGTGGACCCAGGGTGCGCAGGGACCGAAGGTCCCTACCAAGACCCCGAGGGGCTGGAAGCCCCACGGCACCCAGTCCCTCGAAAAGAAAGGACCCCCTTTTATGTCAAAAAAACTACGACTGGATGTATATTTGGTGTCTGCGGGTCTCCAAGAGACCCGCCAAAAGGCCCAGGCGACCATTATGAGCGGGTCGGTGTTCGTCAACGGCCAGCGCGTTGACAAACCCGGCGCCCCGGTGGCGGAGGACGCCGCCGTGGAGATCCGGGGGAACACCCTCCGCTATGTCAGCCGGGGCGGCCTCAAGCTGGAGAAGGCCATGGCCCTCTGGCCCATCGACCTGAAAGACCGGGTCTGCATGGACATCGGCGCCTCCACTGGCGGCTTCACCGACTGTATGCTCCAGAACGGAGCGAAAAAGGTCTACGCCGTGGACGTGGGCTACGGCCAGCTGGCCTGGAGCCTCCGGAGCGACAGCAGGGTGGTGTGCCTGGAGCGGACCAACGCCCGGTATCTCTCCCATGACCAGGTGCCGGAGGAGCCGGATTTCTCCAGCGTGGACGTGAGCTTCATATCCCTGAAGCTCATCCTGCCCGCTATCGCCGGGGTGTTGCGGGAGCGGGGGCAGGTGGTCTGCCTCATCAAGCCCCAGTTCGAGGCCGGCAAGGACAAGGTGGGCAAGAAGGGCGTGGTGCGGGACCCCGCCGTCCACCGGGAGGTGCTGGAGCACTTTCTGGACCACGCCCGGGACAGCGGCTTCCGGGTGCTGGACCTGAGCTTTTCCCCCATCCTGGGGCCCGAGGGGAATATCGAGTACCTGGGCTGGCTGGAGCGGGGAGATTGGCTGGAAACCGATTTCGATTTACAGGCGCTGGTGGACCAGTCCCACGGCGCGTTGAAGGAGGGAAGCTCTTGAAGAGAGTCATCCTGTGCCCCAACCCCTACCGGGACAAGGGCTTTGTCGCCGCCCGGGAGGCGGAGCACCTGCTGCGGGAGGCGGGGATGGAGACCGTTTACTGCCTGCCCTTCAAGCCGGACGGCAGCGAGGGACAGTTCGGAGTCCCCATCCGCTCGCTGCACCAGGAGCTGCGCTCCAGCGACCTGGTGATCGCCTTCGGCGGGGACGGCACCATCCTGCACCTGGCGAGAGCCGCCGCCCAGCGGGGCGTGCCGGTGCTGGGGGTGAATCTGGGGAGCCTGGGGTTCATGTCGGACCTGGAGCAGGGGGAGCTGCAGCGGTTGAAGGAGCTGGCCGCGGGGCGCTTCCGCCGGGAGCGGCGGATGATGCTGGACGTCAGCGTCCTCCGGGAGAACCGGACCGTCTACACCAGCTCCGCCCTCAACGACGCGGTGGTCACCAAGGGGGCCGTGGCCCGGGTGGTCCGCCTCCAGGTGACGGCGGGGGAGGAGCAGATGGGCATTTTCACCGGCGACGGCGTGGTGGTGGCCACGCCCACCGGGTCCACGGGCTACTCCCTGTCCGCCGGGGGGCCCATCGTGGAGCCCACGGCCCAGAACTTCGTCATCAGCCCCATCTGCGCCCACTCCGTGTTTTCCAAGTCGTTTGTTCTCTCCGCCGCGGGCACCGTCACCGTGGCCCCGGCGGAGCTCAACCGTAAGCAGGTCTACCTCTCCGTGGACGGCGGGAAGGCCTTCGCCCTCCGGCAGGGGGACAAGGTCCGCATCTGCCGCTCCCGGTACGAGATGGAGCTACTGCGCCTGACCGACAGAAGCATCTACGAAATTTTGCGTACAAAAATGACAGGAGGGATCGGACATGAAAAATGACCGCCAAGCGATGATCCTGGAGATCATCGAGAAGGAGCCCGTGGACACCCAGGAGCAGCTCCAGCAGCGTTTGAAGGAGCTGGGCGTGACCTGCACCCAGGCCACCATCTCCCGGGACATCAAGCAGCTCCACCTGGTCAAGGAGCCCGTGGGCCAGGGCCGCTACCGCTACACCGTGTCCAGCCAGCGCAGCCGCCTCAACGTGGCGGACAAGCTGCGCAACATCTTCCGGGAGAGCATCACCAGCGTGGACTGGGCCCAGAACATCGTGGTGGTCAAGACCATGCCCGGTCTGGCGGGAGCCGCCGGGGCGGCGCTGGACAGCATGAACATCCCCGGCGTGGTGGGGAGCCTGGCGGGGGACGACACCGCCCTGCTCATCCTGCGGGACGCCGCCGTGGCGGAGAACCTCTGCGACGAGCTGAAGGAAATGATCAAATAATGCCGGAAGGGGCCGGGGCCCATTCCGCCGGGGAAGCCGATGGGGGGTAGGACAGCTATGCTGCAAACGCTGCACATCGAGAATATCGCCGTCATCGAGGAGGCGGACATCGCCTTCGACGCCGGCTTCAACGCCCTCACCGGCGAGACCGGCGCGGGCAAGAGCATCGTCATCGACGCCATGGGCGCGGTGCTGGGCCAGCGGACCAGCAGGGAGCTGATCCGCACCGGCGCGGCCAAGGCCTTCGTCAGCGCCGTGTTCACCGGCGTGCCGGAGCTGCCGGTGCTGTCGGAGTGCGGCCTCCACCCGGAGGAGGGGGAGCTGCTGCTCCAGCGGGAGATCTACGCCGACGGCAAGAACGCCTGCCGGGTCAACGGCAGGCCCGTCACCGTGGCCCAGCTCCGGCGCATCGGCGGGGGCCTTCTCAACATCCACGGCCAGCACGACGGCCAGCAGCTCCTGGACGAGGAGCAGCACCTGACCTACCTGGACAGCTACGGCAGGGTGGAGGGCTATCTTGAGACCTACACCGCCTGCTACCAGCACATGGAGGCCACCCGGAAGAAGCTCCGCTCCCTCCAGATGGACGAATCGGAGAAGGCCCGGCGGATGGACAGCCTGCAGTTCCAGATCAACGAGCTGGAGCGGGCCAAGCTGAAGCCGGGGGAGGAGGAGACTCTGAACCAGCGGCGGAACCTGTTGCGCAACGGGGAGAAGTTCGTCTCCGCCATCCAGGGGGCGCTGTGGAGCCTCACCGGCGGGGACGACGGCGGCGGCGCGGTGTCGGAGCTGCGGGAGGCGGCGTCCAGCCTGGCCGGGGCCAGGAACCTGGACGACCAGTTCGCCAGCCTCCACGACCGGCTGTCGGAGGTGTACTCCGAGGCCTACGACGTGGCGGAGACGCTGCGGGACATGGAGGCGGCCTTCGATTTCAGCCCCCAGGAGCTGGACGAGCTGGAGAGCCGGGCCGACCAGCTCTACCGCCTGAAGAAGAAGTACGGCCCCACGGTGGAGGAGATGCTCGAGTACCTGGACCAGTGCCGGGAGGAGCTGGACCGCATCACCTTCGCCTCGGACCGGGCGGCCCGGCTGGAGAAGGAGCTGGACAAGGAGAAGGCCCAGGTCCGCAAGGCCGGGGCCCTGCTCTCCGAAACCCGCAAGGCGGCGGCCAGGGACCTGGAGCTCCGCATCCAGGAGGAGCTGCGGCAATTGGACATGCCCAAGGTGCGGTTCTCCATCCAGTTCACGGACAAGGAGCCGGACGAGACGGGCATGGACGAGGTGCGGTTCCTCATGTCGGCCAACGTCGGGGAGGAGCTGCGGCCCATCCACAAGATCGCCTCCGGCGGCGAGCTGGCCCGCATCATGCTGGCGCTGAAGAACGTGCTGGCGGAGAATGACACGGTGGGGACCATGGTGTTCGACGAGGTGGACACCGGCGTCAGCGGCCGGGCCGCCCAGAAGGTGGCGGCCAAGCTGGCACAGGTCAGCCGCAAGCGGCAGGTGCTGTGCGTGACCCATCTGCCGCAGCTGGCCGCTATGGCGGACACCCATTTCTGCGTGGAGAAGGGTGAACGGGGTGGCCGTACCTACACCCAGGTGGTCCGGCTGGACCGGGAGCACCGAAAAGGGGAGTTGGCCCGCCTCACCGGCGGGGAGAGGATCACTCCCGCCATGCTGGCGGGAGCGGAGGAGCTGATCGCCGGGGCGGAGGCTTATAAGCAGCAGTTGGGGGGCTAGGGGGCGGCAGCCCCACAGTGCAAATCAAGTAGGGGCCTCCGGCCCCTACCACCTCTTATTCTGTCTTTCAGTGCTTGCCAGCACCCTGGGGTACTTTTCCCACGCGGGAAAAGTACCCAAAAGGGCGCCAGCCCGTAGGGCTGGACCTCTGACATTTTTTGTTAAGGGCAGATGGATGGTTGAACTAGGGGCCAGGGAAAGCATTCATCGGGGGTGCTGTTTTTTTGCCGTAGTCGATACTACTGGTTGCTCCGTTCCACTACGCAATTGATGAATATTTCGTATCGGGCCGTATACGGAAATCTGTCCTGTGCGTAGTGGAACGGAGCAGAACGCAGTTGGAATACGGAAAACGACCAGCGCACCCAATGTTCGGTTCCGCCGCCTCAAGCGGCGAAACTTGCGCCGCAGAAGGATCTCCTTGAGGATATACTGGAACAGCCGCTTCGCCTCATACACGGGACCCGGCGCGGTTTAGGAAAAACCAGCCAAAGGGGGAGCGCAAACCTAAACAAAAAAATGAAGGAAAGATTTTTAAGAATATGGCTATCCCTTTGAATCAGCGGGAAGAGAACGAGCAATAGCGACAAGGAGGCGCTCGGGGAGAGCGGCAGGG
>CANQCS010000010.1 GCA_947589745.1 uncultured Oscillospiraceae bacterium | reverse complement strand
TTTCGCCATGTCCCGTTCCTCCTTTTTTCGGTTTCCATGGCTCTATTCTACAGCTTTTACTGTCCAAAAATCCGGACGCTGCACTTGCTTAGCTAAAGGGATAACCATATTCATTTTTATGGAGAAATCCCAGGAGGACCTTTCCCTTGAAAAAGGTCCTCCTGGGATATTTTCATTCAATTTCTCACGCTGAAGCTGCCCCTCTCGTCGTCCAGATCCGGCACATCATCGCCGGAGTCCAGCAGATACCGGCGCCGCCACTCCAGCAGCAGATCCCGCTGGCGGTACATCCTTTGCCCGGCCGGGTCCTCATACCGGGCCGCCAGTTCGGACGGCGGGGGGACCGCCGCGCTGTAGCGGTCATCCAGGTCCTCCAGCATGGCGGCGATTTGCTCCGCCGGCATCTGTTCCAGCCGGCCTATGTTTTCCGGGGTCAGGGACAGCGTCAGCGTCCGGCTCTCCGGCCGCGGCCATTCCCCCAGCCGGAGCCACTCCTCCTCGCTGCGGTACGCCACCTGGGGCGAAAAGCGGGCCCGCACCGGTGCCGGCAGGGCGTCGAATTCCGGGCGGGTCAGCCGCTGGCTGTTCAGCGCCCACCCGCGCCCCTTGCAGTGGGGCAGGAACGCGAAATACTCCTCCACGGAATACCCATCCAGCGTCTCCAGCAGCGCCTGGGCCTGCGCCATGTTCTCCCGGATGATCGGCAGGCTGACGCGCCGCCGGATCCCCGCCCGCCCCGCCGACCCGAGGAGCCGCAGCAGGAGGTCGAAGTCTCCCTGCCGTCCCGCGAACCGGTCGTGATATTCCCTCTGGCCGTAGAAGGTGGTATCTATCGTCTTTATCCCCACAGCGGCGAGCCGCTCCATGAGGCGGTCCGCCGCCTCTTCCTCCCGCATCGCCAGGCCGTTGAGCTGCAGGAACTCCCCCGAGGGGGAGCCAATGCTCTGGCAAAATCGGATGTAGTCGGTCAGCATGGGCGTCTCCATACAATAGCCGATGTAATAAAAACGCGGCAGCTCCGGCCGTGTCCGCTCCAATTCGCCGAAAAAGTGCTCCGTGAACTGCTTTCCCCGCTCATAGTCCACGCCGACGGGCCGGCCGTCATAGGACAGCAGGCAGTATCTGCACCGGCACCCGCAGGGGACGCACAGGTTTTCCACTCCAATCGCAACCGTTCTCATAGTTCCCTCCTGACCGCTTTCTCCTGTCCAGCTGGAGAAAGCATAATGAGTTAGCATATCACGTCACCGCGGGGAAGTCAACTTTATCGTTGTCCCCGGAAAATAAATTTTCTCCCCGACAGGATCTGCGCTGTTTCACGGCGGACAAGCCGTAAAATGGGGACAAGCCGATGAAAGGGGGAGCTCCTATGGAACAAAATCACGCGGGGCTGTTCCAGTCCAACCGCATCTGCCAGCTGCCCATCGACCGCATCGCCCCCAACCCCCGCCAGCCCAGGCGCCACTTTGACGAGCGGTCTCTGCGGGAGCTGGCCGAGTCCATCCGCCAGCACGGGGTGCTCCAGCCCCTCAGCGTCCAGAAGACCGCCGGAGGCTATGTGCTGGTGGCGGGGGAGCGGAGGCTGCGGGCCGCCGGGATGGCCGGCCTCACCCATGTGCCCTGCATCCTGGTCCGGGCCACCGCCCGGGAGAGCGCTCTGCTGGCCCTCATCGAGAATCTCCAGCGCTGTGACCTCCACTATATGGAGGAGGCCGCGGCCATCTCCAAGCTCATCACCGCCTACGGCATGAGCCAGGAGGAGGCCGCCAAACGGCTGGGCCGGTCCCAGTCGGCGGTGGCCAACAAGCTGCGTCTGCTGCGGCTCAGCGACCAGTGTGTGGAGCTGCTGCGGCAGTATGATCTGACCGAGCGTCACGCCCGGGCGCTGCTGCGCCTGGAGGGGGAGGAGGACCGCCTGAACGCGGCGCGGCACATCGGGGAGAAGGGCCTCAACGTGGCGGCGGCGGAGGCGTACATAGAGGAGCTGCTGCAAAAGAAGCAGCGGGAGGCGCCAACCCGCCGTCCCATCTACATCATCAAGGATGTGCGCCTCTTCCTCAACAGCGTCAGCCGGGGGATGGAGACCATCCGCCGGGCCGGTGTGGACGCCCGCTATGACAAAAAGGAGAGCGACGAGGAGATCATTCTTACCATCCAGATCCCCAAAAAGCGGGCCATCGAAAAGGCCAAATAAAAATCTCCCGAAATATGAAAAAAGGACTTGACAAAAAGGGGCAGGTGCGCTATGATATCAACGTTCCGCATGTGGACGCTTAGCTCAGCTGGCTAGAGCACCTGCTTGACGTGCAGGGGGTCAGCGGTTCAAGTCCGTTAGCGTCCACCAATGAAAACCTCGAAACCGTAACGGTTTCGAGGTTTTTTCCTTACCTGATTCTGACTGGAAGCGACCAGATTGAACCGCAAAAATTGGGGTTAATTTGAGGTTAAACCGGAAGTTTGGGGTTAAATTTGAGGTTAAAATTTCTTCCAATAACTGCCAAAAAATGAGAGGGAGGATGCCGCATAGATCGCCTATGCGGTATCCTCCCTTTTGCCTTCTCCTCATAACCAAATACGTTATTTTCTCACAAATTCAAGTCAAGACCAGATACCCGTGTTAGAATTTGACGAAAAGGAGCGAGGCTATGATTAGGATTGCATTGTCCACGCTGCTTGGCGAACGGCGCTGGACACAAGCTGACCTTGCTCGCGCAACAGGCATCAGGCCATCCACCATCAATGACCTTTACCATGACATTGCCGAGCGAGTGAATTTGGAACACCTGGACCTTATCTGCGAGGCCCTGGACTGCGATATTGCGGAGATCATCATCCGTGAACCGAACAGGGAGATTCGCGTCAAGTCCCGCAGGGGTGAGCCGATACATAAGCGCAAAAGGCGGTAGCTCCCACCACAGCAAGAGGCCCGGACGGTCACACGTCCGGGCCTCTTTTCTTTTCCGGGCCTATCCCTCCGGGCCCTGGCCGGGCACGACCTCCACCACCTCGGCGATAGAGCAGTCCAGCGTTGTGCAGATACGGTCGATGATTTCCAGGGCAACATACTCGCCCTTCCCCATCTTGGCCAGCGTGGCGCGTCCGACGATCCCACGCTTCACCAGGTCCATCTTCTGCATGTCTTTCGAGATCAGTGTATGCCATAACGGCTTGTAGCTTACCATGTCAACACCTCCGTATCGCTATTCTACCACAACTATTTCGACTTGTCAAAACTTTTTTTCAAAAAGTGAAAAATAAGTATTGACAACTCGGTAGGCATGTGGTAATGTATAGATAACGAGAACACGAAACAAAATACTAATTAAACGAAATATAATACGGAGGTCACGAAAATGTACGACATGATGAAGAAGCAGAACTTCGGCGTTGAAATCGAGCTGACCGGCATCACCCGCAGCCATGCCGCCAAGGTCATCGCCAACTACTTCGGGACCAGCGCCTACTACGCCGGGACCTACTACCAGACCTACACCGCCACCGACCGCAAGGGCCGCACCTGGAAAGCCATGTCCGACGGCAGCATCAAAACCCAGCGCAGGGTGAACGGCCAGATGGTCAACGCCGACAGCCAGTATTCCTGCGAGGTCGTTACCCCTGTCCTCCAGTACGAGGACCTGGAGGACCTCCAGAACGTGGTCCGGGCGCTCCGCGGTGCGGGTGCCATCGCCAATGAGTCCTGCGGCATCCATGTCCACGTTGACGGTGCCAACCACACCCCCGAGAGCCTGACCCGCCTGATGAACTTCGCCATCGGTCGGCAGGACCTGTTCTATGAGGCCCTCCAGATTGGTGACCGGGCCAACCGCTGGTGCAAAAAGATGAACCGTGCCCTCCTGGCCGCCATGAAGCACGACAGCGAGAAGAGCAACGACAGCTTGGAGCGCATCTGGTACAGCAGCGTCAACGACGGCTACGACGGTGGCATCAGCGACGAGCACTACAACAGGACCCGCTATCACGGCATCAACCTCCACGCTTTCTTCACCAAGGGCACGGTAGAGTTCCGCCTGTTCAACGGCACCACCCACGCTGGCAAAATAAAGGCATACATTCAGTTCTGCCTCGCCATGAGCGCCTGGTCCATTGACTGCCAGGACAACAGGCTCTACTTCAAGGGCTGCGCCGGGTACACCCAGGAACAGAAGGCCACGCTGATGGAAGGCGTCCTGGCCAAGCGCCTCGGTCTGTCCGGCCCGGAGTTCAAGACCTGCCGTCAGCACCTCACCGCTGCATTCCGGACGCAGCCTGAGAACACTGCGGCGTAAATAAGACGCCTGACCTATCGGGCATACGGGGAGAAAGGAGTGCAAAGTGACCCACACGCTGTACAACAGAATGAAGCACACATACTACATCGCCTACGGGAGCAACCTGAACACGGACCAGATGCTCCGCCGCTGCCCGGATGCCGTGCTGGTCGGGAAGTCCACCATCCAGGATTACAAGCTGACGTTCCGGGGCAACAGCCGGTCCGGGGTGGCCAACATTGAGCCGCGCCCCGGAGAGAGCGTGCCGGTCGGCATCTGGTCCGTCAGCCAGAGCGACGAGGCCGCCCTGGACCGATACGAGGGATACCCCTGGCTCTACACCAAGGAGTTCTTCAATATCAAGGTCCGGGGCCGCAAGGTTGAGGCCATGGCCTACGTTATGACGCCGGGGCACACCATCGAGCCCCCGTCTCGGTACTATCTGGACGTCATCCTGGAGGGATACGACGACTTCGGGTTTAACACAGAGCCGCTGCTGGATGCCGCGGCCAAGGCAAGGAAAGGAGTCTGAGCATGGAGTACAAACAGTTTTCCGAGAACGTCACATTGGCGGTGGCCGCGAAGAAAGCGGTGGACGCTTTCGCCGCAGAGCAGGCCGACGGGGTACACTTCTGCCCGCGGTGTGGGCGGTTCACCGTCAAGGACCGGCTGCGCACCAACGCACTGAGCCGCCACGCCTCCGTCTACATCTGCGACGCCTGCGGCATGGACGAGGCCATCAGAGAGTACGTCGGTGATAGCATTCCCCTCCGGGACTGGGCTGTGGCCCAGCCCGGGGCCGCTATGCGGTATGACGACGTCTACAAGCACGAGATCAGGGGCGAGGACTGCTGCCCATTCTGGCGGGATGAAAACGGCGGCGCCTGTGTCGGGGCTCCGGGTGAGGGGGCGCGGGCCTGCGTCTCTCCCGACGGCAAGACCAGCTGCTATCTGTACGGATATGGAATGGCGGTGTTGTGAGCCATGGTCACCAGAGACAGTGCGCACATCAAGGTTGCTGGCCATGTGGGCCGGTGGTACGCCGTCGATGACGGCTGGTTCCGCTGGACGGAGGACACGCCGGTGGGTGAGGCCCGGACCGTCCGGGCCCACCTGTTTCTGCTGGAGCATGAGACCTACGGCGACGAGGCGGCCAACGTCATTGTGGACGAGGACGGGAACCTGGTGCTGGAGGACGTATGGAATGGATTTGACGATCTGGAGGATATTGGATGGGAGATAGAGGGGGGTGTATAAGGCGGGATGCCCCCTGCCGCCCCACTCCAGCCGTTGCAACGGCTATCCAGCACTTGACCCATGTAGACATATACCCAGAGGCTCAGGCCCAAGGAAGGCCACGGTGGGCCGTTTCCGCAAAAACGCAAAACACATAAACGCAAAAACACCCCCTCGGCAGGACGACCTGCCAAGGGGGTGTTGCTCGTGTTCACTATGTAGTTCAGTAGATGCCTCCGGCGCGGTCCACCATGACCAGCACCCGCAGCATGTCCAGGCTCAGGTCCATGTCCGCCGGGTTGCCGTCGGCGTCCTTCTTCCCACCGCCCCGGAGGGCGCCCATGGCAATGAGCTTCTGGACCGTCGGCAGGGCGTAGGGGGCCTTTGCCCTGATCTCCTCCATGGTGTTCAGCCGTTCTGCGTTCATGTCCTGGTCCTCCTCCGCCAGCCGGCTCTTGAATTGGGCCCACTTCACGGGGTCCATGTAGTATGCCGGGCAGTATTTCCCGGTCACGTCAAAGTGCCGGTACACCCGGTCGATGGTGATGTTGTACCGCCGCATCAGCGCACGGCACAGCGGCAGCGCCCGCGCAAGCGTGGCCTCCGTCACCATGAGGGTGCCGTCCCTCTTGGTGTCGCACAGCTCCACGCTGATGCTGTTGGTGTTGGTGATGACGCCGTACATGGTGCCGCCGCCGGTCTGGGCGCAGTCAGACCACTTCTTGCCGCCCACCGCCCAGGCCACCCGCAGGTCCGGCACGCTCCTGGTGATGCTGTCGTCGTCCACAAAGTAGTGCGCCGACGCCTCGACCACGTTGTCCCGGTAGTAGTTGGCGTTGGCCTCGTCGTGGTCCCCGTCGTTGCCGGTGTAGTGGATGACCAGGTACTTGATCTGGCTGGCGGTCCTGGTGCCGCCGTAGTTACCGGGGTTGGCGAAACACTCCTTGATGCTCAGGTCCTCAAGTTCCGTCATGGTCCTGGCCCTCCTCGCGCCCGTTCACGGGCTCATGTCCGCTGTTCCCTTCATCTCGCAGCGCCTCCAGCATTTTTTGCAGGAAGTCAGGGAACGGCACTCCCATCAGGCCCAGATTTTCCAAAAGGCTGATGCCCTCATTGCCGGTGAAGAACAGGATCACCATCACGCGGACGTAGCTGGTGTTCAGCGCATTGTCCAGCAGCACAGCGATCCACACCATGAGCAGAATGGCCATTTTCTTGACCAGTCCCTTAAACCCGGCCAGGGACGAGAGGGTCCCGCTCGGCGTCTTGCCCGACTTGTGCCAGATGGCCGCGACGGCCACGCCGGTCACATAGTCCGCGATCATAAGAGCCGCCAGCAGCATCATGGCGGAGTCCCATCCGCCCAGGGTGTTGGCGATAAAGCTGCCGATGGCGGCGAGCACTGCCAGCACCACGTTTTTGACATCAGACACGTTCTCCATGATAAAACCTCCTCATTTTGGCAAAAAGGACAGCCCCCGGAGGGGCTGTCCTTCTATGTTCACTCTACGATCTCCCAGTTCTGGGCGTAGGCGCTGGGGGAATAGGCGTTGTTGTCCACCTTGGAGCGGTAGACAGCGGCCGGGTCATCGGCGCTCGGGTCGGTGCAGCACTCGTCCTTGGCGTAGATGCCACTGATGCCCTGGGGCGCCACCCAGGGCTTGGCCTTGGCCGGGTCCTTGGTGTGCTTGATAGACCAGAGCGCCGGCAGGTCCTTCGGGCGCTGCCCCGGCTGGGTGCTGGCGTTGTAGGGCTGGAGCAGGCCGTACACCTGGCCTTCGTCCTGGACGGGAGAGCCCTGGGGCCAGCCGGTGTAGTCCTTCTCCGGGTCGAATGCCGGGATCTTGTTCTCCTCGGCGATGATGGCGGTGCCGTCCATTTCCGGCGCCCGCTCCCGCAGGCCCAGCGCGTCTGCCTTGCCCTGAGCCCGCATGATGTCCAAGATCATGCCCTGACTGTTCATGCGCTCTGCACCCCCTCACTGTACGCTGCGGCCATCTGGTCCCAGACGGCCTGGATCTCGTCCTTACCGGCCTTCTCCCGCTCCAGAGTGTCTACCCTGGCCGCGAGGTCGCCGCCGCCCTCCGGGGTCTCCAGGGCCTTTGCCTGGGCCAGCAGGGCATCGTAGTTGTTGAGCACGTCGGACTCCAGGTCGCCGGTGTCCTTCAGCTCCAGATGGTACTCGTCGTACTCATAGCCCGTGATGGTGAGGTCGCCCTGGTGGTCCTCGAAGGGCTTGGGGTTCTCGAAGAACCGCACCAGGACATAGCCCGGTTTCTTAGGCTGCTCCTCCAGCGTAAAGGCGTTGCTGGGCTGCAAGTCGCCTCTTACTTTCATAGCGTACAACCTCCTTCAAATTTCTTACCCCGATGGGGTCAACGTATTTTACACGCACTTCGTAGCTATCGCAGTGCTTTAGCTGTCCTATCCGGCTCAGGAGCCCGGATGCCTGATTGACCGTGATACGCGCTCCGGCGCGGAGCTTCTTCTGGACCCGCCGGCACTGACGGGTGAAGCGCAGGAAGTTCCGCTTGCGCATGGTGATGTGGTCGTGCCCGAACCGATAGCCCACCGCTGCCACCATCCGGGGGTGCCGCAATCTGCGCTGCTTCTCCGTCATGGTCAGCCGCCGGGCCTTCGCCTTGCGGGTAAAGGTGGTGCGGTAGACCTGCCAGTCCCCCTTCATGGTGAGCCGCAGGCCGTCCATCCCCCGCGCAATATCCCGCATGGCCGCGTGGAGCTTCTTCTTGTTGGGGCCAATGATGATGATGTTGTCCATGTGTCGGGTGGTAAATTTCACTCCCGGATGGGCCAGCACCATGCGGTCCAGGGGCTCCAGGTAGAAGTTGGCCAACCATTGGTCGATGTAGAGCCCGATGTAGAGCCCCACCTGGCCGCGGGTGATGTCCCTCCAGTTGAGCCCCTGGTCCAGCGCCTCCCGGAGCGTGATCTGCGCGCAGGTGATGCAGATGGCCACCAGCAGGAGAAATTCCTGGTCCTTGATCTTCCGCTCCAGCGCCGTCATCAGCATATCCAGGTGGATGGAGTCATAGTAGCTCTTTACGTCGGCCTCGCCGGCGTAGGTGCTCTGGCCCGGCCTGTCCTGCATGGCGTGGCGCAGGCGCTTATGCACCCGCTTGCCGCCCCGCTGCGGGATAGAGGAACAGGTCCAGGGCGACATCCCGCGCATGAGCACGTCCATCATGGCCTGACAGACCATGATGTGCATGAGCCCGTCCGGCCAGAAGGGCACGCGGTAGGTGTCCCGCCACTTCTGGCTGGACGGGTCATAGATGGTCTTCATGCGAGGAATGCGCGGCTTGAAGCTGCGCGCCTCAATCATGTCCATCGTCATGTCCTCGTACCGGTCCCAGTGGTCCAGTACCTTACGGACGTCCTTGCGCTTTTTCTTCTTGCACTCCCGGGTCCCGATCTTCTTGCACCGGCGGATGAACTCCCGGTCGTTCATCCTTGGGTAGATGTAGCCTACTCGCTTCGGCATGTCAGGAATAGCCCTCCTTGTTTGTCTGCGGCATCATTCGAGCCCTGGGGCCTACTAGATTCCGTCCTGACGACAAAATTTTCACCAAGTGGTGTGGGGATACCCGCGCGATAAAAACAGAGAGCCAAACAAGAAGCCGCCCGCCGATGTTGCTGTTGCTGTTGCTGGACGTGTTGTTGCCGTTGAAGTACCAGAGGCCGGCGTTCGAGCCATTGTTGTAGTTGCCACCGACCATCAGGACCCTCCAGCCGGTGTTCGAGTTCGCGGGAATAAAATACCGACGGGCTGCGCGGGTACTCCCGACGCGATTATATAACCGGCTGACCGGGCGGATGGGGAAACGGGAGAAAATAACGCATTTCGTTATTTTGAAATTTTATAAACCGGGGGCTTCGCCCCCGGACCCCCATTGCCCGGTGCGCTTTGCCGGTCGTGCCTGCTGACCTGGGAGATTCCGGGGGCTGCGGCCCCCGGTCCCCCATTAGGGTTTTTTGTAAAGGAGCCGCCCGCCGACGCTGCTGTAGCTGCTGCTGGACGTGCTGTTGCCGTAGAAGCACCAGAGGCCGGCGTGCGAGCCATAGCTGTAGATGCCACCGACCATCAGGACCCTCCAGCCGGTGCCCGAGTACGCGTAGTCCGGGATGTAAGTGGTTTCACTTCCTCCGACAGCGGTGGGAATGTAGGCCCAGGGGAACACCGTGGACATCCCCAGGTCCTTGGTCCAGCCGTCAGTCGTGAGGGTGACGTCGGCCGCCGTGTAGTTGCTGGAGGTGTCGTCGGCATAGTTGGCCGGGTCGGTGCAGATGTAGGTGGCGCGGTCGTTGAAATTGATGCCATCGATCCATTCCCAGATATTGCCCCACGGGTCCTCAATGTTCCGATATTGGATTTGGGTCTTGCCGTCAGTGCCGGCAGCGCGGCCGGTGTGATAGGTCATGCTGTCGGTGCCGCCGGTCTTGATGGGCGAGGAATTGCCGTCCACATAACCACGGCCAAGGACAGACTGGCTGTCCCAGTCGGCGAACTCCACCAGGAACAGGAGCTGGACCGCGCACCACGCGGCGAAGTCGTGGAGCTGCCAGCCGGTCCCCTTGCCCTTGGCGCCATCCCGGAACTGCTTGCGGGTCTGGCTTGCCAGGGGGGCGACGCCGGACTTGGTCACGTTGCCGGAGCCGGTGTTGTACTTGCCGACGTAGCAGCCGGAGCCGGGGTGCTTGGTGAAGCCGGCCTTCTGGGCGTTGGCGATATAGAAATACCGCTTGCCGTCCGATTCGGTGATCTTATACCAGAATTCCGGAATGTAGACCACCGTGTCGTTGGTGGTGCGGGAGAATCCGCCCGCGCCCTTCTTGGTCAGCTCGCCGCTGCCGGACACGTTGTATTCCTCCATGCCGGACCAGGGCAGATGCTCGTCGAAGGGGGAGCTGCCGTTGCCGTTACCCACGGCGGGGACGGGCTCGGTGGAGATGTTCACCGTCACCAGATTGTTGGGGTCATTGGAGTTGTTCAGCCGGGTCAGGGCGGTGGAGGAGGTCTTGTTCCAGCAGACGCCGAAGATAGCGGAGAAGTCCACGTCCACGCTGAAGGTCGTGTCGTTCGGGGCCGTGTAGTTGGTGCCATCCGCCACCTTGACGGTAATGTCCGCATGGCCGGTGGACTTGCCCGTGACGATGATGTTGTTGCCCTGGACCTGCACGGAGGCCACGCCGTCCGCGCTGGACTGAGCCGTGATGGTGCCGTCGCCAGCGCGGTTCACGGCCACCTGGCCGGTCTTGTTGGACTGGGTGAGGGACAGCGACTTGGGCGTGACGGACAGGCTGCCGGCGGCCTTGTCGATCTTCCAGGACACCTGCTGCGGTTCCGTGCTGCCGCCGTTCCACTGGTCGGACTGGGTATCCTTCAACGTGAACTGGACATTGTGCTGCCCGGCCTCCACGGCGCTGGTCTCGCCGCTGATGTCCATGATGTTGCTGTTGTAGTCGTTCCACGCGGGAGTGCGGCTGGAGCCGTTGTAGACCACGCTCCCGTTCTGGGTGGGGATGGTGACGGAGTTCTTCTCGACCGTGATCTCCTGGGTGCAGGTCTTGGTGATGCCGGCGCGGGTGTAGGAGATCTCCACCTCGGAGGTGCCGAAGGTCAGCGGGTCAGGGGAGAATTTACACTGGCTGGTCACGTCCTCCGTGGTCTGGTCGGCGTAGGTCGCGTTGATGGTCAGGCCCTTGGGGTCGAACGACTCCCGCGCATGGAACGTGGATTTACTCAGCTCACCGGAGGCGGCGATACCCGTCAGGAGCATCAGGTCCACGGTGTACTGGAGGGCGCCAGTCACCTCGACCTCCGTCTGGGCGCTGGTGCCGGACAGCTCGGCCTTGACCGTGTAGGTGCCGGGCTTGGAGAGGGAGAACTTGCAGCTGCCGCTGGCGGTCTGCTCGTCCTCGCCGTCCCGCTCCTTACACGTCACCGTCGCGCCCTCGCAGGTGGTCACGACGATGGTGGGGCTCTGCACGCCCAGGGCGTCCTTGAGGGCCGCGATAGAGATGCTGCGGTCACCGGCGGACTCGGAGTAGACCGGGATCACGTCCTCACGCAGCAGCGACTCGGTGGGCGTCAGGTCCTTGGTAGGGGCCTGATAGTCCGTGCCGGCTGTGGCGCTCTCCACGCCGCCGCTCTTGCCGCCCTTCAACATGCCGGTGGCCTTGACCTTCCCCTCGAAAGCCTCGCTGTTCTGGAGCTTCCAGGTGTAGGTCTCCGCGTCGGCCTTGATGCAGACGTAGGTGTTGCCGTTGGTGAGGTCGGTGTACTTCTGGCCGACGATGCCCTTAGTCTCGGTGGTGGGCGGGATGCCGCCGGTCAGCGGCTTCGCCTCGGCCACGTCCTCAGTGATCTCGTCCAGAGCCTCGGACAGCTTCTTGTCGCCGTAGGTCAGATCGGCCGCGCTGCTGGCCCCGGAAGACTGCCACTCATACTTGCCCTCCGTGACGGCCACGCAGACAAACTCCTTCTTCGTGGTCGTGTTGAGGTAGTGCTGGCCGACCTTGCCGACGGTCTCCTCCGTCGGGTCCGCCTTGCCGGACAGGAGGGTGCCGACGTTGGCCATGGTGCCCTGGATGGTCTGCAAGGTCCGGCGCATATCCGGGTGGGCGCTCTCGTTGGTGTTGTGGGTGTTGATGGCCTCGTCCATCTCCGCCGGGCTCACCACGTCAACGGAGGGGTCGATCTTGAACTCCAGCACGTCCACGTTGGTGAACACGATGTGCATAACGAGGGTGAGCGTGGCGGCGATACCGTCCACGATCACCGCCTTGGTGGTGTCGGGGATGTTGCAGACCGCGATCAGGTCCCCCGCGTCGTCCAGTAGGCCGATGCCGCGGGCGGTGAAGCCGCCCACGGTGCCGTCCAGGAAGATGCGGACGTCGATCATGTTCTTGGACGCCGGGTTGATGGACGTGTTGGCAATGGAGCCGCGCCACACCTCGTTGGGGATCTCCGTCATGTCGGAGGTCGGGGTGAAGGGCTGGCCGCCGCCGTCGGTGACCACCGCCGTGGTGATGTTGACCTTCTGGTCGTTCAGGACCGCTTCTGCGATCTTCGCCTCGCCCTTGTCGGTGACAAGGGTCTTGTACTTTCGTTCATCCTTGGTAACGATGACGTTTTGCGCCATGGCTATACCTCCTCTTGTTCATCTGGGTAAATATGCACGATTTGGCGGGACGCGGCAATGGCGCCGGCCCCCGCCTGGGCATTGACGTCCACCTGCACCGGCAGTTCCGGGAATACCTCCACGACCTGCTTCGATGCCGTCAGGGCATCCACACCCTCAACGGCGGTGATCTCGATGGAGGTCGCCAGCTCTGGGAACACATGCATGACATTCTGCGAGGTGGTGATAGCGGAGGTGCCGGCGGCCCCTTCGATCTCCACCTGTGTCGGCAGCTGCGGGAATACCTCGATGACCTGCTGCGCCGTAGTGACGGCGCCGGCGTTGTTCCTGCCGGTCACGTCTACCTGGGTCACCAGCTCCGGCCAAATCTCAATGACCATGCTGGCGGCGGTGTAAGCACCGATACGCAAAAAACCTGTGCTCTCCGTCTGGATATTGATGCTGTCCAGGTGAGAGCGCAGGTTTTTGTAGTACCAGATGCGGTTGATAGCCCGCAGGAGTTTGTCTTGCGGTACTCCTTCCTCCGGGAGTGGCAGGTCGATGCGAAAGCAGTACGGGTCACCCCCGTACTCGAACCATTCCATGACCTTTGCCCCAGGGAACACGGCGCCCAGAGCCGTCTTGACGGCATAGGGCGTCCCCAGGCGCTTATGCACGAGCCAGTTGGTTTTGAGCGTCTGCCGCTTCTGCTCGACGGTGTACTCAGGGTCCCACCAGTCGATTTTGAAGTCATAGGCCAGGATGCTCAACAGCGGCTCTTCCAGGCGGTCTATCTGCGAAATGATCCTGAGCTCGTCGATCTCCACCGGCCGGAGTGCCAGCAGCTCTGCGGCGACCTGTTCCAGCGCGGCGACGGACACGTCCCCGCCCAGGGCGATAGGGGCAGAGGATAGGACGGACCCCGCCGTAAGGGTGTGGACGTCATTCATCCTCATACCCCCCATTCACCAGCTTGGAGGTGTTCAGCTTGGCCACCTGGGGGACTGTCTCAGACAGGTCCTCGAAGGTCTTGGCCAGGGCCAGCTTGCCGTCACGCAGCGGAGTAAAGACGGGGGAGCGCAGGTCCACCCGTTTGATGCCGGTCCCCATCAGCAGATGATAGAGCTTCGACGGGTTGATGTCTCTCCCCAGTTTGCCGCATTGCCACCGCACATACTCCTGCACGGCAGCCTCCACCGCCGCGCGGATCTCCGCCTGGCTGGCGTTGGTGTTCTCCTGCACATAATAGGTCAGGTCGATGTCGTAATCCACCGTTTCCGGGTCGCCCATGCTCACATTGTCGGTGAAGGCCCGCACCCGCTCGGCGTTGCACTCCTCCAGGACCTTTGCCTTGAGCTCCTCGCTGGCAATAGTGCCGTCAGCCATGAGGACATAGATCTTCACGACGCCCGGGGAGGGGGAGTTGGGGACGACGTCGGCGATCTCCGTGGAGGCCCGCTTGGCAAAGTAGGCGTACCCGCCGAGACTGCCCGCGCAGCTGTAACCGTCCATGGAGGCCCGCATCAGCTCGTAAAATTCATCGTCCGTCGGCACGTCGGAGCCGCCGTCAGAGACGGTGGTATTCTCGCAGCGCAGGTAATAATCGAACACATCCACAACGGTGTCGATCTGCCCGATGGCATACCCATTCCCGGCAAGGCCCACGGTCTGGCAGGTGACGTGGGCATCGGCGTAGCTGCCCCCGATGTTCACATAGGTATCTTCCTCTGTCGCCCACACCATCGTGCCGGACTTGTCCGTGACCCGCGTTCCCGCCGGGATAAGGATGGCGCTTTCCTGGGGCTCAGAGATATAAAATCGCATGGTACAGCCGGAGGGCCGCGCCTCCGGCCTGGCCATTTCAAAGCAAAGCTCAGCCAGGGCGTCCAGGTTCTCCCCCTCCGCCCGGCTGGGCACATTCTGATTTCCGGCGTAGTTGGTCAGCGTCCGCTCCTGGACGATGACGGACGAGACCCACCGAATGAATAGCATCTCCGGGTCCGCCGGCCGGACGGTGGTGTGCATGATGGCCTCATACATGGTCGTCACTTCCGATACGACTTCCTCCACGTCCGTGGACACGAATTGATGCTGCGTGTTTCTACTCATCGTTGATCTCCACCTCCACTATGGGGTCCAGCTTCGCCGGGGTGGACACGTTCCCTGAAAACGTCACGTTCACCACCGTGGCCCTGGGCTCCCACCGCTCGATGGCCTCCCGGACCAGAGAGATCATCATGGCCCTTGCCACGGGGATAGGCTTATCGACGAAACTCTGATCCAGACCAAACTCCCGGTACAGAGGCACACTGCCCCTGGGCGTGGTGAGGATGACGGCGATGTTCTGGAGTACAGACGATACCGTCTCACTCTCCGCGAACCGGATATTCCCCAGGTCAGAGGCTTTTACATGAAAACTCATACCGTCACCCCCTCAGATATTCCTGCATGCTCACGTCCACCTGGACCGTGAACAGGTTCCCTTCCTTGTCGAACGCCAGCGTTGAAAAGCTCAGGCTGAGGATGCTCCACCGGTACCGCCCGTAGGCGTGTTCTCCCAGCGTCAGCGGCAGCGTTTCGCCGTCCCGCATATATGCCCACAGCTTTTTCGCCTCCGCCATCGGGTCCACGCCCAGGTTGGCGGAGAGAGTGATGGTGAAGGATACCTTGTCCGTGTCCAGCCCCACAAACTCCGTCAGGGCGTTGCCCCCGTGGCGCTGGTGGGTGGTATACCGGGCGGACCCGGACCACTTGAACTTGTCCAGCGTTCGGACCATTTCACGGGAGGCGCTGAATACAACGTCCCCCAGGCAACCGACTACCGCCATGGCTGGATACCCCCTAACACGAATCCGTCCGCGTTGTCCACGGGCAGGAACACGGTCAACACTTGGTCATTGACCTTGGGCATATAGGGCTTGAGAATGACCTTGTGCCGGTGTTCCGCATAATCCGGGTCCCCTTCTTTCGACCCCTTGTGCTCCGTCTCATACTCCGTCCACTGTGGATCGTCATACGGATAGTAGTGCATGACGTCCAAACTGGTAAGCACGGGCAGCCAGTCTGACGGAAGGTTTTGGTCCTGAAATTTGACCCTGGCCAGCCGCTTGTCGTTGTCCACCGCCGTGACGGTCCCCAGCCGTACCAGCCCGGAGAGAATTTTTTCAACGTCCATCAGTATCCCTCCAGTATCCGCCGCAGGTTGATGGTGGTGGTGTAGCCGCCGGAGGCGTCCACGGTGTGACTGGCCTCCTTGATGATGTACTTGCCGCTCCACCCCCCGAAGCTCTCCAGCATGACGGTCACCCCAGCCACCAGCCCAGGGTCCCCCGGCAGCGTGAAAGACGCCGTCCGCTCGAACTTGTTGTGGAGCCGCAGCAGCTTGGCCGCCAGCTCCTTTGCCTCGCCCTCGCTGCTGACCCTGGCGCTGACCTCCAAGCACTGGCTGCTGTCGGTGTCGGAGCCGTCCGCTTTTGTGGTGCCCTCCACCGTCTGGCCCGTACCGGGGTCCGTATAGCTCACCCGGCAGGAGCCGTACTGCGTCCCGGAAGAACCGGCGGACAACTTGTACTTGATGTACTTCCCACCGGCGCGCTTCAATGTCAGCACCGCGCCCCGGCTCTCATAGTCCGCCTGGTCAAAGATGACCAGCATCCCGTCGGTGGCCTTCAGACTCAACCCGGCATCGTGACATAGCCGGGAAAGAAAGTCGATGTCGCTCTCTTTCCATTGCTCCTGCCGTGCATAAAATGGGTCGTTCCCGGACTCGAACATACACCCCAGCCCGCCGTTTCCGGCGATCTCCGAGGCGATGCCGGAGAGGTTGTAGGACTCCCAGGCCCGCGACTTCTTGGTCTGCCGGATGGAGGCGGAGAAGGGCAGCGACGTGCCCTTGATGCTCACCGTGGACCCGGGCCCGGAGGCGCTGACGCTGTCCAGCTCAAAATCACCGGTAGGCAGCGACCCGCCGCCCCAGTTCTCCGGCGCAATGACCGCGCTGATCGTCAGCTTCCCGGCCGCCGCCGCGTCCACGGCGTCGTTTAGCCAGTCCTCCAGCCATATCCCGTCCCGGTCCACCAGGTTCAGCTGCAGATCGTCCGCCAGGTCCTCCTCCCCGTCCTTGTAAGTCAGGGACATAAAATAGGGCTTGATGTCCTTGGTGATGTCCGCGCCGGCAAAGGTCACGCTGACCGACGCCCGGCGGGCCTTATCGTCGCTCATGTGCTCCTCCGTTTCCACGGCGGCAGGCTATTCGCCGTCTTCCGCTCCGCCTCCGGCAGCGTTAGAACGATGCCCGCCGGGAAGGTGTAGAGCATTCTGTACTTCGGATTTAGGGCAATGAGCTTATCCGCATAGGCCTCGCTCCCCAGCTGGTGGTATGCAATGGAGTCCCACATATCGCCCTGTACGGTGGTATAGGTTTTCGCCATCAATACCGCCTCCTGACACGTTCTTCTTCCCGCTGGTCCAGGACGTCCTCCACCACTTCACGGATGCGCTCGGCGATCTCGTCCCCGGCGCTCCGCAGCTGCTCCACCGTCTCGGTGGAAGCATCACCGTCCACATGGACCGCGAGCTGGATGCTCACCGGCGGGGCGGACGATGGCGCAGCCGTTTCAGCTGCCGCCGTTTCCGGGACCGGCAGCGCAGCGGTCAATGCGTAGGCCTGGACCATAGCGGTGGGCGCAGCGGCAGAGGACGCCGCGGCCGACGTATTTCCGCTGCTGCGGGCGGTATCGCTCATGGCCAGCAGAGCAGGGGGCACGTCACGCGACGCCGCTTCTTGCAGGATGCGGGCAGTCCGCTCTGCGCTGATGACCTGCTCCCCGCCGTCGAAGTACACTAGCTCCGGCCCTTCCTCGCCCACCAGGGCCACGCCCGGCGCGGCGTCCTCCGTGCCGGAGGCGTAGGCCTGGACCATAGCGGTTGGCCCTGTTGTCCGGCTGGGCAGGTCTGGCGAGAGCGCCCTCCTGGCCGCTCTGGCCAGGTCGCCGTAGGCCCGCTCCACCTCTGGCAGTTGGTCCTCCGCCTCGCCGATGTAACTGAGAATGGTTTCCCTGGCAGCTTGGGCGGCCTCATCACTGAAGTTCATGGAGTTGATGTCCTCCTCCACGCCCTTCACGATCTCGCCCATCTGCGTGTCAAAGTCGGTCTGGAGTTTCGCAAGGCTGTCCGCCGTGGTGTCCCATTCCGCTTGGACGTCCTGCCAGTTCTTCACCATGGCGGTCAGGTCCTCGTCGTTGGCCGCCGCCATGCCGGCGATAGCATTGACGCTCTCAGCAGAGCCATCCGCAAAGCTGGCGATCACTTCCCGCAGCCCATCAATGTCATTGGCCCGGTCTGCCAGAGAGGCCAGGTTGGCATTGTAGTCCTGCCAGTAGGCGGCCTGGCTCTCCAGGGCAGAGTTGATGTCCCCGGCGCTGGTCGCGGCTACCTCTGCGGCCTCATCCCAAAGGTCGTACTGACCGCTGACGCTCTCATAGGCGGCGTGGTAGGCCTCGCCATACGCCTCAGTCAGCAACCGGACTTCTTCCGCCGCGCTGCTGATAACACCGCCCAGAGCCTCGGTCTGGGAGGCCAGCTCCGCTTGGGCCTGGGCCTGCGTGTCCTCGGCCCCGGTCAGCCGATCCACCGCCTCCGCAGCGGCGTCAAATTCCGCCTGGGCAGCGGCCAGGGCTTCGTTGTCGGCATCCACCGCCTCGGTGTAGGTGTCAATAGCGTCCTGGGCGTCGAACACCTCGCTGTTGTAGCGGAGTAGGGCGTCCTCCAGCTGGTAATACTCCGTCTGTTCCTCTGCGGTCAGGGCCACCGTCTTGCTGTTCAGCTCGTTCATCCGCTCCAGCGCGGCAGCCCTGTCTTTTTCGAGGTTCTCCATCCGGATCTGGGCCTCGGTGAGCTTGATGGAGTTGGCGGCGGCCTCCTTCATGACGCCGTTGTACTGACTGTACAGCTCGTTCAGATAGTCCTGCTTGGCCTGTTCCTGGGCGTCCTTTACCCAGGCTTCGGTGTGAGCCCGCAGGGCAGCGGTGCCGCCCTCAATGGCCCCGGTCTCCATGTCCACATACCCGGCCAGCTCTGGGACGGCGTTGCACAGCAGAGACAGGGTGTTGAGGTACTGCTCCTGTTCCTCGGTGGAGAGGGCCGTGTACTCGCCCATCTCCT
This sequence comes from uncultured Oscillospiraceae bacterium, assembly GCA_947589745.1. Taxonomy (GTDB): domain Bacteria; phylum Bacillota; class Clostridia; order Oscillospirales; family Oscillospiraceae; genus Pelethomonas. The sequence goes on along the minus strand of CANQCS010000010.1, from coordinate 43,928 downwards.
CCAGTTTGGTGATGTAGGTGTCGGCCACGCTGGCGGCAGCCTGGACGTCCTCTGCGGTTTGGCCGTAGGTGTCCCCGGCCTCGCCCATGACGTCCTCCATCTCCCGCGCCGCCTCGGTCAGATCCTTAACGGAGGGGAGGGATTCATTGGCCGCGGTGGTCAGTCCCACCACAGCAGCGGTAAGGCCCGCCACGGCGGCAACGCCGCCTATTATCAACCCGGTAGGCCCCGAAAATAGTGCCGCCACATTCAGTGCGGAGAACAGCTTGGTCGCGGCGTTCAGCGCCATCATGCCGCCGGTGGCCAAGCCGATAGCCCCGGTAAAAGCCATGACGCCCTTCACAAGAGCGGGGTGCTCCTGGGCGAACTCGTCCAGTTTGGTAATAACTTCTGTGGCCAGCTCCGTGGCAGCGCGCAGCTCCGGATTAAATTCTTCGCCGATGGTGGTCTTCAAGGCGGACCATGCGCTATCCAGCAGCGTCAGGTCGCCCTGGAGGTTGTCCAGCCTGATCTCCGCCATCCGTTCTGCGGCGCCGGCACTCTCGTTGATGCTGGCGGTCAGATTGGCAAAGTCCGCATCCGAGGCGTTGACGATAGCCAGCAGCCCAGACATGGCCTCCTGGCCGCCCAGCGCCGCCGCCATCTCCGCCTTTTGGGCCTCAGTTAGCCCGCTGAACCCGTCTCGCAGGTCCTCCATGATGTCAGCGAAGGACAGCATCTGTCCGCTGCCGTCGGTGAGGGACACGCCCAGGGCCTCCATGGCCGTGGACACCTCGTCGGTGGGTTTGGACATACGGGACATGACGGACCGCAGCGCGGTACCGGCCTGGGAGCCCTTGATACCGGCGTTGGCCATCAGGCCGACCGCAACTGCTACATCCTCCACTGAGAACCCCAGGGCCCCGGCCACAGGCGCGGCGTACTTGAACGTCTCGCCCATCAGTCCCACGTTGGTGTTGGCGCTGGTGGCCGCTGCGGCCAGTACGTCGGCGAACCGCCCGGTGTCGGATGCAGCCAGGCCGAAAGCGGTCAGGTTGTCCGTCACGATGTCGGACACCTCTGCCAGATCCTCCCCGGATGCCGCAGCCAGATTGATGACGCCGCTCATGCCGTCCATCATCTGCTCGGCGTCCCAACCGGCCATGGCCATGTAGCCCATAGCGTCAGCAGATTCTTTGGCTGTGAACTTGGTGGTCGCGCCCATCTCCTTGGCGGTGGCGGTCAGGGCTTCCATCTCCGCCGCCGTGGCCCCGGACAGGGCCTCCACGTCAGACATGGCCGACTCAAATTCGGCCGAGACCTTCACACACTCGATGTAGGCATCCCCGATCTCCTTAAGCGCGGCAGCGATGCCGGCGGCGGCGATAGCCTCACCCACGGCCTCAAAGGCAGATGCGCCTTTTTCACCCATGTCCTGGGAGCTTTTTGCGACATCGTCCTGCTGGTTCTTGAGATCCCGGAGCTCGTTCTCCAGCCTCGCGCTCTCCTCCGTCAGATTGCTGGTGTCAACGCCGGCGGCCCGCAGCCGCTCCCCTGTCTCGGTAGCTTTCTGCCTATGCCTCTCCAGCGCAACTGCGGTGTTGGTGATCCGCTGCTCCAGTTTGGCGCTCTCCCGCTCCAGGGAGGCGGTCTCCTTCTCCAGCTCGGCGGTCCTCGCTGCATCCTGGTCCGTGGCATTTTTGCTGGCCTCCAGGGCGCGGCGAGTAGCGTCAAGCTCCGCCTGGAGGGCTTGCTGCTGCTTTCCCAGGTTGGCCAGCTTGCCGCTGGTAGACTCCACCGCCGCCTGCTGCTTTTGATAGGAGGATACGTCGGACTGTATCCTGCTGAGGGACTGTATTTCTTTGCCCAGCTGCGTAAACTCCTGCTGGGCTTTGCTGAGGGCGCCGTTGCCGTTGTATTTTGCGTTGAGTGCGAATAATACTTCGTGCTCTTTTCTACTTTCCGCCATCGTCGCCCTTCTTTCCGTCTTTGATGGTGGCGTTGTTGGCCGTGATCCAAGCTCCTAACTCTGTCAGGGAAAGGGATAGCCAATCAAACACCGGTGTATGGTTGTTTCGCGCCAGAATGATGCACTGTTCCCGGAGCCATAGCCCACTTTTGTCTACGACCCCGATACCAGCAAAAAAGCCCGGGCCTTCTTGTAGATGGCGAAGAAGTCACCCACATCCATCTTTTTCCGGAAGTCGCCCCTGATCAGGCGGCGTCCATTCTCGCCGCGCAGGGTGCAGGCCCGGACGGACAGGTTCCACAGAAAAGCGCCGGAGAACTCCGGCGTGACCGTCGTGACGCCGCTGATGCGGGACTCGTTCTCCGCGATCAGGAAGTCGTCGCCACTGAGGGCACCGAAGTCGAAGGTCAGGTCCTTGATGGTGAGGCCGTTGTACTCGATAGGCCGGGCGAAGAAGTGGGTGTAAGTGTTGGGCTCCAATGTCTGCTCCGCCTCACGCTCCAATTCAGCAGCAGCCTCGGCGCTGCCCTGGACCGTGTCCATGCTGTCGATTGCGCTGATGATTTTGTCATCGCTCATGGTTGTTCTCCCTTCAATAAAAATTGAGCCCGGTGCGGATATTTCCCCGCACCGGGCAATATTGCTGGTTACATCAGGCCAAGGGCCTTACGCACGTTGGCGTTGTTGTCTACGCCGTTGACTTCGTGGACCTGACCGAACTGGTCAATTTCAGTCACCTTCTCGCCGTCCTTGTACACCGTGTACATGCACACGCTGTACGTCCCGGAGGCGTCGGCAGCGGAGGCGGTGGCGAGATTGCCCATGTTGGTTTCCGTGGGACGGATGGACATCTCGAACCGGTTCTGCTCGATCTCCTCCGTGCGGGCGACGGAATCGAAATACTGGTCCGCCGCGTACAGAGCCACGTCGTGCCACTCGTTGGTCCCCAGCTGCACGATAGCGTCGGTGACGCTGCTGAACTGGATGTTCATGGTCATAGAGTCGATCATGCCCGCCAGGGGAATGGTAACGCTGCCCATGATTCCGGCACCAGTGACCTCGACGGTCTTGTACTTGACGGAGGGCAAACCCACCCGGACAACGCCGATGAGGGGGCCGCCGTTCTCATACATCAGGTAGTCTACATGTCCGTTGGGAAAAATCATCGTGTTCCCTCCTTACATCGTCAGGGCCGTCTCCATGTAGGAGACGTCGTACTCCAGCAGGAACTCAATAAACTGCGCGGGCACAGGCGGGGCGTTGTAGACATGCAGGGTGATGTGGCCAGCCAGGAGATTGGTCAAGGGATTCTCCGCCGCCAGCAGCACGCACCGCGCGCCGTAGAGGTAGCCACTGCCGTACAGGCCGCCCAGCCAGATGTTGCAGGTCTGGAGGATGTTGTCCCGCAGGGCGGGAGTCAGGGGCTTATCCTGCTTGGACCAGAACGTCCGAATCAGGGTATTGCCAATGAAGTCGAACATCCGGCTCACGGGGATGAACTGGTCCTTCACGTCGGTATTGGCGGGGAAGCAGGCGGTGTAGTTGCCCTTGGCCACCCAGCCGGAATCCATGAAGTTGACAGCGGTGACGATGCCCCAGTCGCCGGACACCATCTCCACCTGGGGCCAGGTCAGGTTGACCTCCGTGCCGTCCGCCAGGCAGCAGGTGTCCATCTTGAGGTTCTTGTTGGAGGGGCTCTCGTAAGGGATGCCCCGGTTGTCCGTGTCCACCTTGGCCATGAGCCCGCATAGCTGGGTGGACAGGTGGAACTGGTAGTCGCCCAGCTTCACCATGGGCCAGCAGACGATCTGGTCCACGTCCACGAAGTTGTTCTGGTTCTTGTAGCCGGAGAGCTGGGAATACTCCGTGACGCCCTCCTCGCTGCTGTCGATGTCGATGACGGCCTTGCCCTTGAAGAGCCCGCTGATGGCGGAGGCCTTGGTGGCCATCACCGCCGCGACCACGGTGTTGCTGGACCAGCCGGGGGCGCAGATCAGGTCGGGGACCTGGCCCACCGCGGTCATGGCCGCGTCCACCTGGCCCACGCCCTCCACGATGTCGGCCACCTCCACCTTTTCCGGGGTGACGGCATCACAGCTGATACGGAGCTTGGCCTCCTCATAAGCGTCGCCGTCTTCCAGCAGCTCGATAACACAGGCGTCCTCATCTTCGTCATAGAGAACGATGTAGTCCTCGTCCGGATAGAAATACTCGGGGCCGTGGCCTTTCTCCAGATGGCAGGTGTACTCCTCCACCAGCTCCATATCGTCGGGGTAGGTCTCCGGGTCAATATCGACTGCGGCAAAGCTGAACAGCTTCACGGTCACATCGCCGGTGTAGTTGGAGAGGTCAATGCCCTGCGACTGATCCGCCTTCTCGCCGTCCACAAAATTGATGTGCTTGACACCGGTGCTGGGGTCCAGGGTGAGATAGAGCTTGCGGTGCTCCATCTTCTTGTGGGCGCAGCCGTACCGCTTGCCGCCTGCCTCGATTTCAAACAGGTAGCCCTTGGTTCCGTTCTGCTTGGCGTCGAAGATCTTGTAGAAGGTGTAAGCGGCAGCGTCGGAAACGCTGTCACCCACACGGGACAGGACGGCATTGCCCATCTCCTTGGAGACGGTCAGGCCCAGGCTGGGGTAGTTGTTCGGGCCGCGCTCGATCTTGATGGAGCTTTCGATGGTATCGAAGGGCAGCGCGGCTTTGTACTCGGTCACATCGTAGTCCTTCGCCTCTACGGTCGCCTTCATCTTCGTCTGGTCCAGAACGTTGCAGAAGATAGCGGGCTGGCAGCCGAACAGCTGGAAGTGGCTGTACATAGCCTCGCACAGCGGGTACTTCTTCCAGTCGTAGGAGAAGCCCAGCTTCTCCACGACCTCGTCCCAGCTGGTAGCCAGAACAGGAGTGTTGACTTTGGCGGGCTTTTCCACCATGTGCACGGGGGCGGCCCCCACGAAGTAGGGCAGCCCCACCTTGGCCACGTTGGGAGTGCTGATGGACGTGGCCACTTCATTGACTCTTACACCGAGAGTTGCCATATGTCATTCCCTCACTTTCCCGCCAGTTTCTTGTACTTGGCGTACAGCGCGGTGCCGGGGGTCTTGACCTCCAGCCGCGCCTTCGGGAGCCTGTCGCCGGTCACGATGAGACTCTTCACCAGAGGATACTTTTCGATTGCGGCGGCAGCCTTCAGGTACGCATCCTCCCGGCTGCCCCGGAAGATGGTGCCGGTCTGGAGCAGCCCCTTCAAATTGGGGCCGATGTAGATGCAGAAGCCGGACGTTTTCAGCGCCGGTTTGAGCGCGGCCTCTACGGCCGGCTTGAGCGCAGCCGCTACGACCGGCGCGGCGGCCTGTTCCGTATTCACGGCTGCGGTCTGCTTGGTGCTTTTAGCCATTCTGATCGCTTCCTTTCAGCGTAATTGTTTCTTGCAGATGCCTCGCCTTGGGGTCCCAGGGCGGCATCCCGTGGATGACGCGGGTCGTATCCAGCCGGTTGACCGGCGGGATGTGCCAGGAGCTCATCATCTCTCCCAGGTAGTACGGTGCCGTGGAGCGGTCCTCCTGTTCTCCGTAGACCGTCATTTCAATGCCAGCCTCGAAGTCCAGACGGAACTGCCCTCCCACGATGGGCCGCTCCTCCATGGAGATCCGCAACTGGTCCATCAGGTTCAGCAGGTTCAGCCCGCCCTCCTGTTCGTCAGGGTCGTAGACGCAGAAGACAGTGCGGACCACCGCAACGGAGTTGAGCCGCTGCCCCTCTGTCTGGCCGTCCCGGCCGACGAGGACTTGGTGGAGGATATAGGGGGCCTTTTTCCACTTGTCAGTCTTGCCATTCGGCAACCTGGCCAAAAAGACTTGGGCGGCCCTGGGAGGAGGAGGCCCAGGGTCGCCCTTTTGTTGGGATACCGGGAGGATGATGTCGCAGGTGACAGCCTCGGTGAACTTTTTCAGCTCATTCAGCAGGATAACATGGCTCATACACTGCTACCTCCACCCGTTTAGAATCACTTCAATCTCGTGGTCGATACGCTTGTCGAACTCTTCCGTGACGGCATCCTCTACCTGGACCTCTGCCACGGAAAGGGCGTTGACCGCCGACGGGCCATACAATTCCCGCGTCGGATACCGTTTGGGGCCGACCCTCTCACGGATGCGGTTGTAGGACAGGCCGGTGGATATAAACGCCCGCTCCAGCGTGGTGTACTGACCTTTTCGCAGTACCCTGGCACGGAGGTGCCCGTCAGAGCTCCTGGACACGTCGTAGTACATCAGCGGTATCAACGTACCCTTGAATCCGAACTTGATCATGCTGTCGGTCAGGGTGTTGTAGTTGCGGGTGTACTGCTTGAGAACGCCGGAGTTGATAGCATATCGCTCTGTGGCGATACGATAGCCCACCGTCTCGCCATGCCTGGCTGCCCTTTTGAGGGCGCTGCCGACTGCCTTTTGCCAGCCGGCAGGAATGCCGTCCAGGAGCCGACGCGCCCTGTCGATGGCGTCCTCGTCTACATCCAGCAGGATAGGAGCTCCCACGGTCTCACTGGCGCTGATGCCATGTCCGTACTCACTCATTCATCCACCGCCTCCAGTTCCACCCGCAGCATCCCCATTTCGCACACGGACGAGGCGACATAGAACTCCCGGAAGAAACCGCCGCCGCCTTCCTCGTCGTTGATGCGGATACGCCGCCCTCTTTCCGGCTGCTTGCCGCCCAAGTCAGAGATGGCGCAGTGGAGGACAGAGGACACCAGGTAGAGCCCTTCGGCATGGTCCGTGGTCAGCTGTCGGCGGACCTGCTGCTTCAGGCCGGTGATGACGATGGGAATATCCTCGTAGCTCTCGCCGTCATACTCTACCGTCCGCCTGTCGGCGAACTCCCCCAGGTTGAGGAACACGTCGTGGACGTCGGCGGCGACCATGTCCTTGAAGCCGCTCATACCACAGGGACCTCCACGCTGAGGTCCGGCGGGGCCTCCCCGTCAGACACGGCCTCGTCGTCATACATGGGGACGCCGGAGATCTTGGCGGCGAGCTCCTTCTTGCTCATGCGCTTGTAGGTGGCCAGGCCCAGGTCATCAGCCAGGGCCAGCAGCTCCCTCTGGGTCAGGTTCATGAGGCTGTCCTCAACAAAGTGACCGTCCACCACGTCAACGGCGGTCGAGAACTCGATGTCACCGAAGGCATCGATAGAGACGGCGTCAGAGACGCCACCATCGGTGACGTCATCGCCGGGGGCGCTGTCGCCCTCCTCCTGGGGCTCCAGGGGGGCTTCTTCCTGGGGCATGTCGTAACATACCCCAGGGCCTACCTCGGCCTTTACGACCGTTGCAACGGGCAGGCAGGGGCTATCCTGCACAAGCTCGGCTGCTCCGATGCGAACGAGCCGGTCTGCTTCATGGTCGGATACGGTCACGGTGTCACCAGCATAAACCGTCCTGATTCGCTTAGTGTTGTCAGGATGATGACCGTAGCCGCCGCAGAGGATCTTTACTTTCTCCATAGGGCATCCCTCCTATTCAGACTGCTGCTCCAGGGTGAGGCCGCTGGCGCGGTAGACTGCCTCGGCGGTCTCCTCGCCCTTTTCCACCTTGACTGTTAGGGTGTCCTCCGTCGAGGTCACCTTCCAGATCAAGGTACGGTCCTCGTCCATCGGCTTGTCGCTGACGGTGGACGTGGTGATCTTTACCGTTGCATCGGAGGGTGCGGTCACCCGCATGGCGATGAAGTTGCCCTCGGCGTCCTTGTCGTAAGCGTCGAAGCCCTTCACATAGCGAGATATGCCATGGAGCGTGTTGTCGCTGTCAACCGTGACGTCCGATTGCAGCTTGGATACCTCCATGCCCAACACTTTGGCGTCGTCGGGCAGGGAGGTCATCAAGGGTCCACGCCCACGACCTTCTCAGCGAAGATCCACGGAGTATACTCCTTGGGCATGGCCAGGGGCCGGGACGCCAGCCTCAGCTTGCGGATGTCGTGGGGCTGGTCCACGATAAGCTTGGGGATGCGGGTGCCGGTGTGGTCGGTGAGCGTGGCGGAGAAGGGGTCATCCATCTGCGTGATGCGCCCGTAGCGGAGGCGGCCGCAGCCGGGATAGGTGACCATGGCGCCGTCTACCGGGAAGAAGGGAGTACGCTTCTTGGAGCCCCGCGTGGCGTAAGTCTCGCGGACCACAAAGACGTCCAGGACGTTGCCCTCGAAGTTGATCTTGCCGCAGTAGGTGACGCCGCGATAGCTGGTCAGCTGCTCGTTGATTGCACCGCCGTTGATGCCGCTGAAGGTCTTGATGCGCTCGATGATGGTATCGTCATTCATGAGCGCCTCGTAGGCATCGGGGCCCAACAGCAGGTCCTCGGCGGGGAGCCCACGGTCAACCAGCATGTTGCACATAGCCACCACGTCGCCGTAGGGGTTGCCGCCGGCATCCCACTTCTTGGCGACGGTGTAGGTGTGCTCACTGTGGGCGCCGTCGAAGAACTTGACGTAGAGCTTCCGGCCCACGGTCTGATCGTCGGTGTACTCCTGCATCTCACAGGCGTTGTTGAGCATGGTCTGGGCGCACATCCACTCCTCCCGGCGGGAGATGGACTTGTCCAGGTCCTCCTGGTCCTTGCGCTGGATCCTCGATGCCCGCTCGGCAGGCTGGGTGTTGGCGTACAGGGCCTCACCGAAGCCGCGCTTCTTGACCTCGTCCACCGTCAGCAGGCGGCTGGGCGCGATATAGGGGGGCTCGAACTCGTGGACGGTGTAGCCCTCGCGGTCCATGGGGATATCCCCGGCGCGGGGGGACACAAAGGGAGCCATGTACTCGCCATCCCGCATGACTTCAACCAGGACCTTGTCGGCGTTAAAAACATCATCCGCGCCGGTCTCGAAGTACCGGTCGTGGAAGAAGGTGGGCACAGGAGTGATCTCCTCCTGGATGGCGATCATCATGTAGGTGTCCAAAAAGTTAAGGGTAGGTTCCATCGGATTATCCTCCTCTCATTCTACGGCGGCAGCATCCCAGGCGGGAGAGGCAGCCTTGAGGTAGATGTTCCTCATGCGCAGGGTGTCGACGTCCTTGGCGGTAAGGGCGTAGCCATCCTTGGTGATAAGCTTCTGGGGGTCGAAGCACCCGGAGGTGTAGACGTCCACCGGCTCATCACCGGAGGTGCCCACAGTGACATCGTCACAGAGGACGCAGGTGGGGGTGACATCCCCGCCCTCAGCCATGATGACCAGCTTGTCCTCGCTGCCGCTCTTGAACCCCAGGAGGGTGCCACGCTTATAGGTAGCCTCAGACTCGGCCTCCTGCGTGATAAGCCCTCCGCGAACGGTGGTGGGCGGAGTAGTGTCGGTGATAAGGCCGTCATAGGCCATCGAACCGAGCTTGCGGTTGAGTTCCTTCATCACTTGCCATCCTTTCCATGAAAAATAGCCTTGACCTGGGCCCTGGCGTCCTCAAGGCGTTCCTCGGGCGTCATGTCCTTGACGTCCTTTTTCTGGGCGTTGGGGTTCTCCCCGGGCGTCGCGCTGACCTGGGCCGAATTGGAACTCTCGAAGTCCTTCATCATATTGGTCAAGAACGACTGTCCGCTCTGGGCGGCGGCCTTGACGGCGCGGAGGGCCAGGACCTCCGCAGAACATGCCGTGGAACCGTACTTGGCCTCCTTGACCATGGCGGGGTCGATAACACCCGCAATGGCGTCGATGGCCTGCATACGCTCCCGTTCCGCCTGAACGGCGCTGGCCGCGTCGGCACTGGCCACAGCGTCAGGCGCGGCGGCGGGGGTGGGGGTGGTTCCAGCCGCAGCCGGAGGGGTAGCCGAAGCCCTCGCCAGGGCCTCCGCCTCCAGCTGCGCGACCTGGTCCGGGTACTGAGCCCGGAGCTCTTCTAGGGTCATAGAGTTTCCTCCTTCGTTGCCGGTAGTATCCGGCGGATTATTTGTCTCAACCGGGGCGGAGGCCTCGGGTGTGACTGTGGGAATGGTGTCTGGAGCGAACATGCCGGGGGCCAGATGGCACTTCCTGCCACGGACGAACAGGGTGCGCCCGTCTGCGCTGGCCACGATATTAAGCGGCTCTGCGCCATCCAGCAGCTCGTCCGCGAAGCCCTTATCCACGGCCTCGCGCCCCGTCATGGTGGTGGTATCGGACATCATGTGCATCAGCACGGTATCGGAGATCTTCGTCTTTCGCTTGTAGATTTCCACCTGCATCTTGTCCCAGGCGTCCTGCTGGTCAGCTGCGGCCCGGAGGTCATCGGCGTTGTAGCCGCCCCAGAGGCCGACCAGAGATTTGTGGATCATGATGAGGCTGGAGGGATTGACTTTGACGGTATCGCAGGCGCACATGATGATGGACCCGCCGGACATGGCGTAGCCGTCCACGATGCAGGTCAGCTTGGTCCCGCTGCGGGAGAGATCCCGCAGCCGGTTGTGGATGGTGTTGGATACGCCCGCGTCACCGCCGTAGCTGTTGATGCGGATGGTGATCTCCTTACAGCCGGAGACCTGCTTCAAGTCCGCCAGAAAATCATCCAGCAGGATAAAGGAACCTGTTGCTGGCTCGCCGGTCCACCAGTCGATGGGACGCTGCTCGTAGATGTCGCCATACATGGTGATCTCCGCGCTGTCCCCGTCCGTGGTGGCCATGGCGTATGCGGTGTTACGGATATTCACGGGGCTGCGCCCTGGTGCAAAAGGAACTTTCATGTGATCTCCTCCTCTGTTCATTCATTCCCGCCCGGTTCGACCGAGGGCAGCGGGGCGCTGACGGCTTGGGCGCCCAACGGGGCCTTGGCGTCCGCCAGCAACTCGTTTTCCCGCTTTAGCCGCTCCATGTTGCCCTCGAAGTCCCCGCCGCCGGTCTCACGGGTGATCTGCTCCCGGCTGCGCAGGCCCTCCTGGATCTGGATGACCGCCGCCTGGGCCTCGCTCTTGGGGTCCAGACTGCCCTGCACCGGCCCGATCCACTGCGCCCCGCACCACGCGGCGCGGACCAGCGGGTCACCAAAAAAGCCCGGGGCGTTGATGCGCCCACGGGCCACGGCCTCAGACAGCCAGGTCATATATATCGGCTGGCAGAAATCGTCAATGAACCATTTGCGCCGCATCCGGAAGTCCTCCCAGGCATCCAGGAGGGCCGCCCTGGCGGCGGAATAGCTGGCGTTGTACTCCTTCACCAGCACGTCGTAGGGGATGCCAAGCCCCGCTCCGATCAGCTTGCAGAAGGTCTTGACAAAGGTATCAAACCCGGTGGACGGAATGTTGGGGCTGCCGAATTGGACCTTCTCGTTCTCCTTCAAGTGCAGAACGGTGCCCGGCCCCATTTCATACTCATTCTCGTCGTCGGACTGATTGTCATCGTCGTCGGATGGATTTTGAGAGGGGATTAGGCCGCCGCCGACCTCATTGAAGGGAATTTCGGACGGGTTGGTCTCGGTGATGACCCACGCGGTGAAGAAGCTCTGGACCAGCGCGGCCATCAGCTCACTTTCGGTGTACCGGCGCAGCTGCAGCAGGGGCTCGATCACCTGGGCCAAGTAGGTGACGCCGCGGTACTGGTCCGGACGCTCGCTGGACATGATCTGCATGATATTGGGCAGGCCCGTCCGCGGCCCGTATGCCTCCACCCTGGTCCACTGGGTCTCCCTACCCGTCACCTGATACGGATAGGTGCTGCGGATGTGGTAGGCCACGACCATCCCGTCAGCGTCCACCTCCACGCCGTCATAGATGAGGTTTCCGGTGGTCGTGTTTTTTCCGTCGGTGATGGCCGGATAGGTAACGCCGCCAAATTCGCTGGGTGTGGCGATGCGGTCAGCCTCCACAAGATGGATGCGCAGGGAATAGGGGCAAGATGTCGTTGGCTTGTACCGCTTGACGAGGGCGAACACGTCGCCGCTCATTAACCAGGACACCAGCGCCAACTGCTGGAGCGCGTCGAAGTTGTTCATGCCGATGGCGTCACAGTGAGCCTTATGGTCGGCCCAGAGGTGCCATTCCGCCTCCGTCCGCCTCTGCCATTCCTTGGCTGCCTCTGGAGAGAGCCCCAGCACCTCCCGGTTGATGGAGCTCTGAAGGGAAAGGCCCACACCGATGACCTTCGTGCGGTTGGTGTTGATGGCGGATGTGGCCAGTGGGGAGGACATGTAGAGCATCCGGCCGCGCTTGCGCAGGGAGCCGTTGTTCCAGTTGATATCCTCGTTGGGTGAGCCGCTACTGGGGTTGAATCCCTTCATCGACCGGCGCGTGCGGGACGCCCCGGCCTCGCTGTATCCCTTTGCCATCCGGCGGTCTGCCTCCGGCAGATATAAGCCGGTCCGCTTGTCCTGGTAATACATCAGCTCACCTCCTTACCAGTCCCTCGGCAGGACGCCGAAGGCCCGCCGCCCCTTCGTGCCGGCCAGCTGCGCGGTCAGCGCGTCGATCTCGTTTTCCATCTCGCGTATCTCCTCGGCAAGCGCCGGCAGGTCCAGGCGGGTGAGCTGCCGGTCATCGATCATATAACTTTTGACGCCGCCTTTCAGCAGCGCCTCGTATGCATCATACAGCCGGTCCAGCGCCCTCTCCCGGAATGCCAGGCGCTTTTTAATCGTGATTTTGCTGGCCATAGTTCTCCCCCTCACCATTCATCATAGTATTTGTTCAGACCTCTACCGGTCCCCTTCCGCCGCTTCACCGGCCGGGCCTTGGGCACCGGCGGGGCTGTCTTATCCCGCGTGGAGCGGAGCCACCGCTCGACCATATCCAGATTCTTCGGTAGCACGTCGAACGCGGCCATGGCATAGTTGCGGCAGTCCAGTGCCTCGTTGCGCTCATGGCCAGGTATCTTCTTCCATACCCACGGCTGCTTTTTACTCGCGTCGTATTCGAGCCGTTCAGACAGCAGGCCGGCAAAATAGGCGGCTCCATAGTCGTCCCTCCTGGGGAAGTGGCAGTATTTTGACCCTGGCGTCTTGACCCGGAGGTTATCCATGATGACCTGTTTCCCCGCGTCTACGCCGATCTGGTATTGCCAGCATGTGCCCAGATATGTCTCATTGACCATGATCTTCTGCTTCTTGGGCGGCGCGGTATAGGGCCGGTCGGGCCCCGGCATGCCCTTGATACAGAATACCTTCCTGCCGATGCGCGCCTGACACCTCTTTCGGACTTCCCTTGTGAAGTGGCCGCCCTCATCCACGAACGATATAGACACCTGGAGATTAACACCGTCCTTGAACTGGAGGGACCGGTAGAACACCATTTCATCTAGCTTCTCCCAGGTCTTGTCGTCGTCCGGCCTACCCATCACGACGCCCTTTTCGATGCCCCAGGTCTCTCCAAAATGGCCGTGGCCGACGATCTCATACTCCATGCGATCATCCTGTGTGTCCACCCCTGCGGTGAGTACCAGCACCCCGTCCGGCAGCTCGAACGGCGTCCCGCCGTCCTGCAATCCGTAGATGTCCGTCTCCCGGCGGGCCATCATGCTATCCTCGTCCTCCAGGTCGCCCCGGTCCTCCCAGAGCTGGCCGAAACAGGTGTTGTAGACCACCTGGAGCTTGCGGGTGTTTCCGAGGGCGGACAGGTATTTCAGAACGATGGTCTTCCAGGATACCCACTGGGACACAAAGGCGTTCAACCAGAAGGACCGAACGCCGCGTTCCTCATAGGCGTCGGGATTCTCTGCCTCCCAGCGGGCGGGCTGCCGCTTCATGGTGATCTCGTCGGACTCGCCCGTGCAGCACGGGCAGCGGTAAGATATGTGGGTGACCTTGTACGTCTTCTTTCGGTTGACCTCGGCCTCCTCATACTCATACCGAATATCGTCCCAGCGTATCTCGTTGTACTGGCCACAGTGCGGGCACTTGGATTTCCACCGCTCCATCGTCCCTTCCGCATAGGAATCCTCGATGGGGCTGGCGCCCTTGATGGTGGGGGTACTGACTTCTACTGCCTTCGCGTTCCAGAAGGTGGTCTGCCGGGCCATGGCCAGGTCCCAGGGGTCGCCCTCCTTGCCGGCGGACCTGGCCCAGCGGTCCCGCTCGTCGCCGAACACATAGCGAATAGGTTTGGAGGCCAGGGCGTGGGCCTCCGTAGAGCCACACATCGTGAGGATGCCGCCCGGATAGGTCTTCTGCAAGACCGTGTTCCCGCTGTCCCGGCTCTTGGGAGCCACAACCTTCTTGCGGAGGGTCGGGCAATCGCGTATCATCGGCGCGATACGGAGCTTGGAGTAGTCCTTGGCATCGATGGTAACGGGGTGGATGAACAGGATGGAGCCTGGGTCCTGGTCGATGATGTAGCCGATGCAGTTGTTGATGAACTCGCTCTTGCCCACCTGGGACGCGGCAACCATGACGATCCTCCGCACCTTGGGATCGGTGAATGCGTTCATCGGTTCCCGGAGGTAGGGGGTCCGGCTGGTCCTCCATGGCCCCGTCTCCGCACTGAACTCCGAGGACAGCCGCCGCTTCTTCTCCGCCCATTCTGTGACGGTGATGTCCTCCGGCGGCTTCATGCCGGCAATGGCGTTGACTATCGCTTGGTTGAGATTCTCTGTGGCCTGCCTATTCGTCATCGTCACCACGCCCATTTGAGGCATCCCAGTTCCGCCTATTGCGGACCCGCTCCTCATATTTTTTAGGGTCGTACTGATAATGGGACAGCTCATTCATGACCGCGTACACTTCTCTGCGGATGATGACCGCAGCCTCCGCAGCACTTTCGGCGGCAGAAGTGTCCACAGCCAGGCGGCCGGGCAGTGCCAGCAGCATCGACCGGATGTTGTATATCATGTCCTCCGTCATAGCGGCCACATCCTCGCTGCGGTGCATTTTGCCTTGTAGCTCCGCGACCTCCATCTTGGCCACAGCTGCGCGGCTGGCCTTTATGACGGCCTCAGACTTTCGGCGGGCTTTCTCAACCTCGATGTCGTCCTTGTCAACAGTGCCAGCGGATAGGAACTTGATATATCGCTGGACGGCATCAGCCAGGGGCAGGCGGCCTCGCTCAACTGTTACCAGCGTTCCATCCTGGACCAACTGCTGTATCCTGCGGCCCGTCAGACCCAGGACCACAGCAAGCTCCGACGTGCTGACCGTCGTGTCAGCCGTGATTTTCTCCGCTGCTTTTCCAGCCATATAGCAAACTCCTTTCCTTGGATTGGGGGCTCACCAGAATTGCACTGGAGCGCCGCAGGAGGCAATATCTAACGCCTCCAACAGTGAGACCCTTACCCCCGTGTGGTCTTATGACAGAAAGGAGAGTCGGGTATGGGCTGCCCGAATTATCGCACTCTTTCCCGCGTTTTTCCTGTGAGAAAGAGAGGACAGTAAGAAAAATGCCGGGTTTTTCGTGTCGTACTACCCGGAATGCGTAACGAAATGACAAAATTTCCCGTCACTAACTGCGCATTTTTTGGGGTCTGCGAGCCCGCGTCTTCTGGGGGGTGCCGCTCACAGTACCTTTTTCGTGCCCGTTGCAACGGCGCTGCGCGTCCGTGGTTGAGCCTCGCGCCGATTGCCATATCGCAACATGCCCGAAGTCGCAGCGCGTCTTGCGCGCCATCTGCGGCCGTTCCAGAGGCTAGATGTGCGTATACACGACAGCTCTGCTGTATGTCTCGTGTCCTTTGGTCATCAGGTCAAGGAATTCATCACGGGTGAAGCCGGAGAGCCGGAAGACTTCTTCAGGCTTCATGCCCAGCTGCTTTCCTATCTCTGCGACAGTCTTGCCCTCATCCAGCAGCTTCTTGACGATGGCTTTCATGGGCTCCAGCAGATGTGTACCGCGGGCACGGTTGTGGGTGATAGTGCCGTACACGTCCGCGCTGCCATCCCCATGGTGGTCTACGATCACGACGGGGACTTTGCCTCCCAGCTTCGTATGCAGAGGCTCACGCCCGGCCACGGTCCAGCGGTGAAATCCGTCGATGATGGTGTAGTCAGGCCGCACGACAATGGGCAGCGTCCAGCCGTTGGTCAGGATGGATTGGGTCAGTAGCTTCAGGTTGTCCTCGCTGACCTTGTTCGGGTTATAGTCGTTGGCGCGCAGCTTGTCTCGCTCCACCCATTGGAGGGAGGACAGAGGGGCGAACAGGTCCATCTCGCTCATTCCGCTTTCACCCCCTTTGTGGACGTGTTGTAGTCGTTGTAGATCATCGTCCAGAGGATGCGCAGGATGCGGCACTTGGGGTCACCATACAGGATGCCTTCGTACATGCGCTTGTAATGGTCATTGGTGGCAACACCGTAGGTCTTCAAGAACAGGGTGCGCCAGTTGCTGAGGTGACGCCGGGTGTCCTTGGCGATGGTGTATTTGTCGGTGTTCAGGAACAGGACGTCTTTGCACAGGGCGCAGTAGTCCTTATCCTCCTCGCCGCTCTCCATCTCCCGGCGCTTATGCGTGGTCCTGCGGAACATTTCGCTGTCCCAGTAGAGCAGCACCAGGTAGGCGTTTGGCTCCCTGCGCTCGATGCGCTCCCAGAGGTCTGGGTCCGTCTCGGCGATCCAGCGTAGGCCCTGGGTGCCGCAGTCGCCGAAGAATGCGCAGAGCCGGAGCTGCCTTCGGCTGACGCCAGCTTCATAGAGCCGCATATATATCTCTGGGAACTCCAGGCCGCGCTCCTTGATGTAGAGCCAGACGTCGGTGTCTTTCCAGTCGTAGATCGGATAAAACTTCCCCAGCTGCCGCATGTCGGCACGGGAGATAGCCTGCAAACGGGTCAGGGATTCCACGGTCCGCAGGCCTATCATCTGGATTCCGTCAGCGAATGCCCGCTCGCAGAACGTCTGGTAGTTGAGTTGGCCGGGGTATTGCAGGTAGGGGCTGGACATGATAGCACCCTTGGGCGGTTTCCGTATCCACAGGTCCTCTTTTCCTGGCTCCCAAGTGATCCAGCTCTCCGAAGATGATAGGTGGTCGATGACCGACACCTGCTTGAACGGCAGGCAAAACCACTGGAATTTCACGCCCACGGACTGGAAATTCCGGCGCCACCGCTCCGCAGCGTCCACCATGGAGGGGTAGAGCCCTTCCTCGTCGATGAAGATGACCGTCAGCTGCTTGGGGTCTATGGCACCCTCACGAATAAGGTCGTAGGTGATGGAGGACATGCACAGGGAGTCCTTACCGGAGGAAAAACTGAGGTAGACCTTGCAGCCATTGGCAAACACATTCTTGATGCGCTGCCGGGCAGCTTCCAGCACGTTTAACGTGCTTTCCATCTTCCTTACAGGCATATCCGCTCACCGCACTTCGGGCAGATGATGTACCGTTGTTCCTGGACTGCGGCGTCTGCCGGGGCAGCCGGGGAAGGGGCGGGCTGTGCCGGCGGCGCGGTGTGGTCCACACGGTCCCGATTATTGGCAGCCTCCACATCGGTCGGGTCGTAGACGCCGTAGCTCTCCACGGCATCATTGGTATCCGATACGCTGGCATTTAGCATTTCCAGCAGGTCAGCGTCCCAGCCTGGGACATCCACATCACCGTCCAGCTCCCGGATGATTTCATCGAAGATGGCGGTGTCCGTGATGCCCAGCTCGAACACGCGGTTGTCGGCCAGCATGACCTTCTTCCGCTGGGCTGAAGTCAGGCCCGCCATGACGTAGCAGTCAGCAGTCTCGCGGCCCATCTGCTTCAAGGCGAGATACAGACCGTTTCCGGCAAGAATCTCACCGTCCTCCGCGACCACCAGGGGCTTGATCTGGCCGAACATCTCAACAGAGCGGACATACTCGGCAAGCTGCTTGACGGTGTGGCGCCGCACATTCTTCGCCGGTTCATGCAGATCGGCCAGCTTCTTCACCACGACGTTCATGCCGCCGCCTCCCCTCTCCGGGCCATGGCCCGTTTCACCAGGGCAAACAGGAGCAGCGCGGCGACAAGGTAAATGCGGATCTCCGACATGAGGGTCCACACGCCCATCACGCCCATAGGCACGACATACGGCCAGTACGCGACGATGGCCACGTCAATGAGCAGGCCCACGCGCTTGCCGAACAGGATATACTCGGAATAGAGAAAGCTGGAAATGCTGGATATGGCCACGATGGTGATCAGTACCGCCTTGATGACGTTCAGCGCAGGGTTGAAATCTACCAGGGCCAGGGCGCAGGAGAACAGCATGTAGAGGCCGAACATCAGGCCGCCCAGGATAAACGAGCGAGTGACGTTGACCTTGTTGGTAGCGTCACTGTTTTGGTCGTTATAATCCAGCAGCTCAAAGAAATAGGCATAGGTGAACGGCCCGGGCAGCAGGAGGAATCCCTTCCAGATGCCGACCTTCAGATTCTCCCATTCCAGCCCCATCGGCACGGACTTGACCGCTCCTCCGGAGTGGATATAAGCCAGCACCGTCAGCAGCAAGATAAGGCCATAGACCATATACCAGGATGCGCTGTCCGTCAGGACGTTTCGGATCATGCCATAGCGCAGCAGCAGGATGATGAAGAAGATGCAGACGGCATAGACGATCACCGTGCCTCCCTTCGTCCCGATGGAGGTGTCCCCGAATATCTCCCGGATGCCGTTCATGTTGGTCCACGCCTGGAACAGCGTCAGGAATCCGAGGATATATTTCAGGGCCTTGGTCCGCATGATACTGCGCACCGTGGGGAGGTGGAGCACGATCAGGCCAAACAGGATGCAGGCCACCGAGTTACCCAGTCCCCAGATGATGGCGGGGACCAGTCCGTTGTCGTAGGTGAGCGTTCGGAAGTTCATGAGCGACCCGACGCCTGCCCAGGACGCCGCGATGCTCATGGCGTAGTACATGGTGGGATTTGACTTGAATTTGCGTGTCAGATTAGAAAACATAGAAATCTCCTTTTTTGTTGTGTCCGCTGCCGGCACGGTTGGCGACCCGGCGCCTGCCCGGACCAGACCGCCGCGCAAAGGAGAAACGCGGTGGCCAAACCCCCTTTCCAAAAGAATGGCGGCCCTCCCGTGAAGAAGGACCGCCAGGCTTGATTTAGAATTGCGAGTTTACCATACCATGCCGGATGGCGCGTTTTCAAGCGTCACACCGTATCGCGCCGACGCAACTTATTCCGGGGAGCAATTTGCCAGATAGCGGTAACAGGCGGATTTGACGCCGTTCTCCGTGTTCCGGCCGCCGATGACGGCGGCGACCTCTCCCCAGGTCAGGCAGCGGAGGAACCGCAGACGGAATATCATGCGCGTCTGGTCGTTCTCGATGCCGGCAATGAACCGCTCTATCGGCTCCCGCTGTCGCTCGGCCTCCTCCTGCAAATACTGGATGCGGGTCTTCATGTCGGCGATCTCAATGGCGAGGTCGCCCACCTTGTCGCTGACGCCGGGGGCGTGGGGCATGCCGGTGAGCATCTGCCCCTTCGGGCTGGCCGCGGCCTCCAGGGAAACCAGTATTTCCTTGTTCCGCGCCAGCCGCTCCTGGAGGTCGAAGTACCAGGACAGTTCTTTCAGCGTCAAGCGGCCCACCCCCTATGTTGATTCTACTTGCGACTGAATTGCTTCGCATTGGGACAGGTTGCAAAGTGCGGGATATACCCCATGTCCGTGACCGGCCCATAGGCCGGGAACGTCCGGCAGCTCACCACCTCACCGCCCATGGTGACGACCTTGTCCTTGCCCTTGTACTCCTCCCGGTACGGGACCAGGCCGGGGTTGCAGGGCATATTCTTCCCGGCCGGAGTCTTGACCCAAACGATCTTAGCGCCGCACCCGCGGCATTTTCCTGTGTTCGCCATAATAGTTCCCTCCAATCGTCATTTGGTCCATCTGGTTCGGTGCTTCTTCCGTGACGGATACCACTCTGGCATCGCCGTACCGCTCCAGGTACATGGCCAGGTCCTCTTTGACGCCGAGGGCGTTGGCCAACGGGGCGTTGACGCGAACAGTGATGGAGAGCATTATCCCGTCACCACCGGAAAACTCTCGCGGACCGCCCCGCCGCTGCCATCAAAGCCGACGGGGAACGATACCACATGGAACCTGCCCTGTGGGTGTATGTAGACCACGCGGCCTGTCCACAGCTTTGGAGCTCCCAGGGATTCTACCCTCCTGGTGACCGTATCGCCCAGGCTGACGGTCCTGGGCCCGGCGGGCGCCTGGGCCGCGCTGCTACGATTTTTCTTTTTCACTGGCCCTCTCCATTCTCCGGCTCACATCTTCCAGCTTGCATCTGGCCGGGTGGTTTCTGCAAGGGTTCCGGCACTTGCCGTTCTTGCGCAGCCGGCAGTCTGCGCAGCAGCGGTGGTCAACGACCTTCTCGCAGTAAAAGACGGTGCAGTACCGGCCTCGGTACTCTCTGCCCATATTGACCTCCGATCTCCTTTGAATCATTTTATCAGGTCGTTCTTTTTCTTGTCGGCCATGACAAATATCATAATGACCACGACCAGGCGGAAGACCGGCACGGCGGCCAGCAGGAACAGTTTCGTGGCGGTCCCGCCCGGCTCTCCGGCATCCGTGGCGCCCTCCAGCCAGCCGTTATCCACGATGCTCTTGCGCAGCACCCGCAAGGATGCGTAGATGACAATGGCGTAGATCAGTACGGTGGAAAAGTAAAATTTCAGCATTTCAACGCTCCTTTCAAATTTCCCGCAGCAGTTCTCTCCCACGGGCCACCAGGTCCGCGTGCATACGCTCCTGCTGCTCCTTGAGCTCCTGGTCCTTTCTGATGTAGGCTTCGATGGTTTTGGTCTTCCCTCGGAAGTGCTTTTGCCGGGCTATGAAGATGTCGCCCCGGACGCGCGCCCTCTGCTTGATCAGCTCCCGCATGGCCGTGTCGGTGGCGATGATCAGGTACTTCTCCTGGCAGCCGGGGCACTGGATATACCTGGCTTGCAGGTCGTCGCGCACGACGATCTGAATGTCCTCCGGCTCAATCTCGAATGATGTTCCGCACTTGCAGGTGATAGCGTTAAACATCACCGCTCACCTCCTCAGCCGGCGGCATCCAGAAGGACTCGCTCTTGCAGAAGGCAATCAATCGGAGCACTTGCATGGCCCGTTCCTTTGTGGGGTAGGTCCCCAGGGTAAATAGGCCGTCACCCGTATCATAGGCGGTTATGCGATAACCCTTATTGTCCGTATCGCTGCTCTGGTCTTCCGACAACAGGAAGACGTTCTCCATGTTGACGATGGCCTCTCGGTTCTGTGTGACGATCAGCATATTACTTTTCCTCCAATTTAGTCGGCCGGGTCCAGCCCAAGCCGCAAAGATAAGTTGTCAGCCAGCAGCGAAAGACACAGTTCCAATGCCTGACGCCGCGTAACCTCGCTCGTGTCCATCGGAATTGCGCCCAGGATGACATCTACCAAGGCGTAAATGTCCGAAATCGGGCGCTCTTTGCTCGTTTCCACAGGCCCTTTCTCCTTTCGCGTGTTGCCGCCGCGCGGGCTGCGGTGGCCGTTTCGGTATCTCCAGTTTCGAACAGTCTGCACAGAGCATCCCAACCGCTGGGCGATCTCCTGGTCGGAGAGCCTCTGCTCATAAAGCGGCGCGATTTGGTCCGAAAACGTCACGTCGCCGCTGTTCCTCTTGGGTTGGCGTTGCCGCTTAATCGGTAGCGTCTCGCCCGCCCCGGCCAAGATGGCCCAGATGGCCTCCCTGGTGGTCATATTCAGATCGGCCAGTACCTGTATGTCCGCATCCCGGTCTTTCGACTGTCGGTAGTGGCGGACGATCTCCTCGTTGGACATGGTCATTTTTCTACCCTCTCCGGTGGCGTTTTTTGCCTCTGGCACTCCAGCGCCTGGATCGCTCGGCGCAGCGTACCGATATGGCCGCTCCGCCATGCCGGCGACCCAGGACTGATTTGCGTTATCATGTACTCCAGGTTCCAGATGTCCCTGTCTATTCCGGGCTTATCCGGGTAATTCCGCAATAGATCGTTCTGCTTGGATAGCTGCCACTTCCTATACTCAAGCTTGTCCATCTGTCTTACCCCTACGATAAATCAGCATTGCGTCTTCCGGAATATCTTCTGCCGACGCAACAAACTGGACGTCTATGGGCACATTCATCAGGCGGAACCAGGCGGCAAGGTCTATTTCGGTGGGAAGATCCGGATGCAAATGCCGTATTATAATCCGCCTATATGGGCTTCTACCATTTTTCAGGACGTGATGATGCGTAATATCTACGACCTCGAATTGTTCTCGGTTCAACTTGTCGAAAATGGTAATCGGCACTGCCATCGGTCCCGGATAGTCGACCGGGATATCCTTCACCTTATCCACGTTGATAAGCGGGAAACAGCGCCACAGATTGCCGCTCACTATATCAGCGGTCCGAACCATCATGATTTCGGGGGTCATGTTCCCGCCTCCATGGTCAGCGGCTCTTTTTTCTCTGTCCCGACAGGAATCGCGGTTTCCAGGCGTTCGGCCAGCCTGCGAATCTTATAGTCCATGCGTTCGCATACCTTGCCGTTGAGGTCGTAAATCAGCCGCAGCTGCTCCAATGTGATGGTGACATCGGCAATCTCGTCGGCCAGGGCATCCTTGTCGCCCTGGTTCCGGAAGAGCTTGCAGATCTCTTTGGTGAGCTCGCTCATTTCCTCGACCGCCATCATGGTCTGGGCCTTGGCACCCCACTGCTCCAGCGCGACCTCATAGACGGCCTTTCGCTCCTGATATGGTATCGCGTTCATCATGTCCTCCTAAAATTATTTTCGTGGTATCGCAAGATCTCCGATTTTACGACCTTCGCAGTAGACCGCACCGATCACCTTCTTGCATAGCATCTCTACGTCGAACACGATGCCAACGCACCGGAGCTCACCTTCGTCGAAGATCTCAAATGTCTTGTGCGGGATCTCCGTCTCGTAGGTCCAGCAAGGGCCAGGACCGTTTTCATGCCACACCGCCTTGATGGGCGTAGCGTCCTTCTTGGCGGCGGCGAAGTGGGGGCAGTCTTCTCCGCCGCAGAGAGGCGGTTTGATGAGTCCGCTCTTGGAAAAGTAGGCGGTCCCGCCCCCGTAGCAGCTGACCTCGGCGTCGATGGCGCCCCGGAATTCCATGCAGTCATCGGAATACCCGAACACTACCACGAGGCCGGCGGCTTTGGCCTGGCCCGCTTCACTGGTGGTGATCTCGCTCATGTACGACCTGCCGGAAAGCATTGCTGCAAATTCCTTTTTATCCATAGGCTTCACTGTCCGCTCGCCTCCCCCAGCTTCTCCACAATCTTCCTGACGCCTTTCTTGCCGATGTAGTCCGACGCGTAGACCACAGCCCGGTCCACCACCTCGTCCACATGCCCCGCCAGCAGCTCCTTGACAGCCTCTTTGAGCATCCGCTGGTAGCCGTGCTTGTCGAAGCTGTTCCGCTCACTAAAAATCTGGTCCGCCAGCCTCCGAACCAAAAGCTCTTGTACCGCCTGGTTGATTTCCTCGTCAGAGATATCGATGGTTACTTTCATTCGCTGCTCACCTCCTCCACGCAGATGCAATCGCCGGGGCGGACGCTGACGAAAAGTGTTTTTCTTCCACACATAAGCGTTGCGACCACGCTATTATCTTCGGTCTGGTTATTGTACATTCCTTCAGCATAAAGAGGCTTACTGCTCCAAAAGTTGATTGTTCCATCATCACAATTTGCATCCTTACTCACCCACTTAGCCCCCACAGCCTTGCAGATCGACAGCTCCGCCTCCGTCAACCGCGGGGCTCGGATAATGGATTCCGGATGGTTGACGATGTAACAAACAATAGGCCCAGGAAGGGGAGCCCCTATATCAAGATCAAGCCGTAAAATACCGTCGCTATCAATATGACAATCCAAAATAAGTTTTCCGCATTTTATTGAGAACTTGCCGTCCACCCCAAGCACCTCGGCCAGGCGGGGCATGGTTTTAGCCTCCATATTCGGGTCCTCCTTCCCATTCCCACAGTCCGAGCATCCCTTTCGCCGGGACCGGCTCGGACAGAAGCGTTATGTTTTCAAACTCCCAGGCGAACCGCCCGGGGGAAAAATCCCCCAGGTCGGTCTCCTGCGCTGAGAGCTGAGACAGGAAAGCCTCATCAACGGCGTTGCAACGGGTCAAAATGCCCGTTGCGACGATAGCCCCTATCGGTAACTCGTCCAGACTGTGAGGCGTCAGGAAGATGCTGTCAAGCCTCTCCAGGAAACCCCAGGCCCCATTCTTCGCCAGCTGGTCAACGGTGCGGCGCACCGGGAAAGCTGATGCGTGGATGGCAATGGGCCCGCGGTAGGACGTGGCCCAGCTGCGGGTCTCATACCGCTTTTTGCCGGTCACCAGGAGCGAGGCCCAGGGCTGCCGGATCGTGATAGCTCTCATGCCTCCCCTCCCGCATTCGCCTTCTTTTGGCACCGCTGGCCAGCGTTACACTTGTCCTCGCAGACTGCGCAGCACTTATCGCATTCCGGGTGAGCGGATTTGCAGGCAGCGCAAGGGTCCGATTTTTGCTCGGCATTGCCACCGCCGAATATCTCATGTGTCCCATTCTGAAACGCCTTTTCTTCCTCGGACATCTCGTAGCCCAGTTTGATCAGGAAGTCATAGCACATATCCAGCGGCTCGTTTTCCCGGTAGTCGTACTCCCCCCAGCTCCTGAAATAACCGTCACCCGGCTCTGCGCTCAGGTAGGCCAACCGGACCATGGCCTGTTCGGCGTTGCCCAGAGCTTCGGTGATCTTGTTGATGGTCAGCACCTCTGGGTCAAGATCGTCGTCTGTGTTGAGCGACGGGCAAAGGAGCTTCAAGTCGTCGCTGACAATGGAGAAATCGTAGAAGACGCTGGAGATCAGGAGCCTGGCCGCAACCACCGGCATCAGCTTTTTACATGCAGTAGCACTCAGGCCCATCACGAAATCACGGCGGAGCTTCTGGCACCGGTCGCTGATCTCTTTGACGGCCGCCCCCCTGGCCTTTCTCCTGTCACTGTCTTCACGCCATTTTGCTTCACGCTCCGCCTCCGCATCCAAATCTGCCTTTTCCTTTTTGCGGTAGAGTCTGCTGCCCCACGGTTGAATCACGAACGCATACTCGCGGGTATTGGCGTCCTCCGGGATCTCAATGGGCTTGTCGCTCCAGAAGTCCGGTCCCATCACATACGTCCACTCGGTGCCCTCTACGGAGTCCATCTTTTTTGCGAAGGTGGAAAGCGTTTCCTCAATGTAGGCGATCCGGGCAGCTTTCTTTTGCTCGGCCAACACCTTCTCCAATTTCGCCTTGAAATCCGGAGTACCGATAGCTTTCAGCAGCTTATTTTTCTCGCCGTGGTCGTTCACCTTGTCCAGCTCCATGTAGTCGTACAGTGTGGCGCCCCTTTCCTCAGATTTCTTAAATTCCTTGGGGTCTAGGTCCAGCAGCTTTACCCTGCGCCGCACGGTAGTTGCGGAGAAGCCGGACTTCTGGGCGATCTGCTCCACGGTGTCCCCAAGGTCAAGCATCATCTGAAAGCCATGGGCCTGCTCATACACGGTGAGGTCGCTACGCTGCATATTCTCCATGAGCACGGTCTGCACCTGCTCCCGCTGGTCCATATCGGCAATGACGCAGGGAGCCTCGGTCATGCCGGCCATCTTCGCCGCTGCCAGCCGCCGGTGGCCGATGATAACGGTGTAGTGGTCGTCGCCCAGGTCAATGGTGGAATCGGGGTCCACGTTGACCAAGGGAACGACGGTCAGGTTTTGGAGGATTCCGTTGGCCTTGATACTGTCGGCCAGCTCGGTCAGGTCCCCCAGGTCCTTCCGGGGATTGTCGGGGTGGGGGTGCAGCTTTCCGACAGGGAGATATACGAGCCCGCCGTTCTTATTCACATCGATCTGGACCTGAGATATTTCCGGGTCGCCGAGGAGGCTAGATAACGGCGTTCCCAGCGCATCAGCGATACGTTGCAACGTTTCGTACTTGGGATTGCGGACGTCCCTTTCCCACTGCCCTATGCTCTGATATGGAATGCCCAGCCTCGATGCCAAGTCGGCTTGCGTCAATCCAGCCCGATTGCGGGCGGCTCGTATGCGCTGGCCTGCGGTCGTGCTAATTGCCTCGGTGACCTCGGCTCCGTCAATGCCCTGCCACCGCAGCATTTCCTGGTCTGCGATTTCAGCCCCAGGACGGGCATTGGCATTGTAGTAGCTGCACTCTATCTCACGCTGTGCGTACTCGCACGGCTGTTTTCCGCATTCACTGGACAGCGGGCACCTCTCATTGATCTGCATGGTTCGCTCCTTTCTGTATTTCGCTCCGGGCACCCGCTCGGGCACCCGGAGCATATTGGTCGGTCAGATCGCCGGGGCCATCAGCGCCGGCAGCTTCTTTGTGGGCTCCGCGAGGAAATAAGCAGCCTTGGCGACGACCGCCTGATAGGCGGACTCACCAGCGCCCTCGCTCCCGTCACCGTGGAACCCGTCCACCACGGCCCGTTCCTCTGCGGTCATGTTGGCGTAGGAGGTCCTGCCGTAGTTAGGCGGCAGCCAGTTCTTCTTGCGGCCGCAGTAGATGTTGAATCGGTCGAGCAGCTCCAGGTTGCGGAACTTGATGTGCATGGTCCCCTTCTTGTATAGGGTAACATCGAAGTATTTGCAGGGGATATTCCTGGTCTGCCCCTCCTGACACGCCCGCAGCAGCACTCCGTGAAGGTCCACTGCCGACGTGGCGTTGCCGTCCAGGAAGTCAAAGACCTTCTCAATGTCGGAGATCCTGCTTTCCGCTTCATAGACGTTGAACGTCTCTTTTGACCATGAATAGCTGGAAAACACGCCGCTGATGGGAATGATGACCTTGCTGTTGATCTTGTGGACCTTGTTGGTCTTCCAGCCGTTGTAGTAGTGGATGTTCTTCTGCATTTCCGGATACCAGGAATGCTCCTCGGTCAGCTTATCGAACAGAGCCACGATGGTATCCTGGATGCCCTGGTTCATTTCGGCGTTCATCTGGTCGGCGATCTGCTGGATGTTGTACAGGGTAAAGTCGTAGTCTTTCAGCCTATCGACCATCTCTCGGTACTTTTCCCGCAGATTGGTGGTCAGCTTTCCGACAAACTCCTTGTTGGAGAACAGGGCGCTCCAGTATTTCCCTCGCACGATGCGGATGTACTTATTGATGGATGGGGTGCGGCCCCGGTCCATGCTGCTCGGCTCACCGGTGGAAAGTGTCAATGCCGGGTAGTTGTAGGAGCTGTCATTGAAGTGCTCCAGGATGTATGGTTTCATGGCCTCATACTCCCGAATCAGCTCTATCCCGGCGTCTACCTCCACATTGAACCGGGTGACGATCTGCGACATAAAATCGGCCACCGTCATCTCCGTCACGTCGGGCTGGGCCGCCTCGTCCACCTTGGCTGCCTTTTGCAGCCGCTCAAAGATGGCGCTGGTGCGCTTCGGCTGCGGAATGGCCACTTTGACGATGGCGACGGCGACGTCTGTCCTCCTCTCACTATCCAGGAACGCGCCCTCCAGGAAAGAGATTTCCGCCCCGTACTCTGTCAGCAGCCTTTGCAGCACTTTCCGGCGGTTGGTGTACGGGTTGCGGATGGTCTCCGCATTCAAGACGCACCGGATCAGGCCGCCGTTGGACCGCTGCAGCTCCAGAGCTTTCAGTAGGTGGGCGTCCCCGTCCGCGAAGGGCGGATTCATAATGATAAGGTCGTAGTGCTTACGGCTCTGGAAAGTGAGGAAATCATCATGCACGACCGTGAACCACAGCCGCTCCAGGTGCTTGATCTCCAGTTCCGTTTCTCGGAGCTTCATGGAAATATCCTCGGAGGGCCACACATATTCGTGCCGGTCGCAGTCGTATGTCTTGGAATCGTCAAGCTGCTTTTTCAGGTCGTAAAGCTCATTTATCCGCTGGCCGCAGAACTCATAATTGAGGATGGACCGCAGATAAGGGTCGATCTCCACGGCATCGACATGGACCTGCCTGTCGTGATAACTGTATCGTGAGTTAAGGACGTACTTTTTGACAGCTGCTTTCACAAGGTCACCTTTCCCGGCGGACGGCTCCAGAATGTTCTCCGCCATGTCCCAGTCGATGCCCTCCAACAGCTTATCCGCCACCTGGGGCGGAGTGGGGAAAAACCCCTCCCGCGCCTCGCCGGTGGAAATCAGCTCCAGTGCGTTCATTCCTCCGGCCCTCCGCTGTCGGCTGCCTCCTCCTGCTGCTCCTGGGCGGCAATGGCGCTGAGGGCATCCTGGTAGCCCCTCTTATAAATGCGGCGCAGGAGGTTGATCAGCTGGATCTTGTCCATGTGCTTGACCTTCTTGTACTGCTCCTTGGTGAGCTCCTTGGCGTCAGTGACGGCGTTATCAGTGTACTTATGTACGGCGACCACCTTACTCATCGTCGCCCTCCTGTTCCTCGTCGGGCAGGTCGTAGGGCAGAACATCCCGCGGCATACCGCCCTTGTAGACGCTGACCACGCCCATGTTTTCCAGGGTATCCATGATGCGCGACGCCTTGGAGTAGCCGATGTTCAGCCTGCGCTGGAGCAGGGCGGTGGTAGCCTTGTTCTCGGACCGGACCACAGCGATAGCCCGGTTGACGTCGGGATCGTCCGTATCGAGGACGGACGGCAAGGAGGCGCCGTCATCCGTGTCATCATCGTCCTGGGCGCCGTCATCGTCGTCAGGCTGCATATCCTTGCCGTCAAATTCCTCGATGGGCTCCGCTCCGTCGGGCGGGTCCTCCGCCTCGTCCTCGTCGATGACCGGCATCTGACTGGCGCGCAGCACATTCTTCTCCAGGATGTCCCGGAAGAAATACTGCTGCCAGTAGGAGATCATCTTGGCCAGGCTGTTCTCGATCTTCGTGCGGAGGACCTTGGAGATCGTGAACGTGCCGCCGGTGACCTTGGTGGTCAGAACGCCGTCCTCAAAGATCCAGTCCATGTGGGAATCGGGGCTGCGGTAGCCCTTTTCCTCTACGTTCTCCAGCATGGAGAGCTGGGCGTCCATGCCCTTGGCCGGGCTGATGGTGAACACGATGGGGTACTGGTCCTTCAAGAACCGATACACCAGCTCATGCTCGTCGCAGAGGCCCTGCATCTTCTTCTTTTGGGCCTCATACTTGGAAATCTCACTCATTGGATAGCTCCTTTCAAATCAAAAAATCAGCAGCGTGTCATTCCACGCGGTGGATACGCGATACCCGGCAAGCTCAGCCTCGGTGGCGTATTTGTGACCGAAGTGGGTCTTCATGTCCGCCCACACGGACCATGGGACACGATAGACTGCACCGGACCCAAACCCCACCAGGACATAGCAGCGGGCCCCCAATTGCTCATGCTGGGTCATGTAGTCGGCCTGGCTGGGGAGGACCCGGCTCTGCTCGATGCGGCCATCGGTGGTAAATTTCGCCTCGAACAGAACCGTCCGCCCGCCTTTGATGATGCCCTTGTAGTCAGGCTGGGCCTTTTTCTCATAGCAGGCAACGAACCTGCCCTGCTCCAGCCGGCCGATCACCTTCATCGGCTCCGGGGTCTTCTCCACGAAAGCGAATCCTCTGGCGCGGTAGTATTCAAAGGTCGCGTCCAGGCGGGCCTCAAACCGCTTGCCCAGCGCCCTGTTGACGGCGCCGATCCGCTGACGCTCCGGGTCCTTCCGCTTCACCATCAGTCGATGATACCTCCCAATATCCCGCCTCCGACGAACAGGGCCAGTCCAAGGACAGATTGCGCTATCATCTGGCAAAGAGAGATTTGGCCAAGGTCCGCCGCGCCGAAGGTCCCAAGAATCAGCAGAAAGCCCAGGACGCAGGCGGCGATACACAGATTTTCTTTCCAGCGCCGCATCTGGCGCGGCGGTTTTCCTTGTTTCATGGTGTCCTCCTATGTTTTTGGTGGCAGTGCTTGGAACTGCCCTCCGGCGACCATCGCTGGCTTGTCCTGGATGACCTTCCGGCAGGCAGCCTCGATGCCGCTCAGGTTCCACATGGCCTGTCCGTTGGCCAGAGGGATAGACAGCTTGCCTACTCCACCAAGGGAGTCAATGACTGCTCTGGTGAAGCTACCCCGGCGCAGCGAGCGGTAGTAGTCATCCAGGGAGCGGCCCAGGGAGCGCACGTTCCTGATCTCTTGGATGGTCTGCTCGGATATGCGCTTGACCTCCAGGTCCACCTCATTGGCCCGGTCAAGAAATTCGCTGATGCTGGGAGGGAATTTGTTGGTCCTGATCAAGCGGTAGACCGCCTGTCCCCCGGTCCAGAAGTCCACGTTGGCCGTGGATGCCGTCCACAATTTTATCGTGGGACCCAGTTTCCCGATGCCGCCCCGGAACAGCTCCGCATTGGGCCATGCCAGCAGCATCAGGGAGAACAGCTCCGTCATTTCCCGCTTGGTCAAACGCTATCCCTCCTCGGAGAACTGCCGGTGAAGGACTTGCAGGTCCTCCAGGGCTCCTTGCGCCTGGCTGGCCGGTGCTCCGTATCGGGATATGCCCCACCGCTGCCGGTTGCACTTCCGGATGACCAGGTTCCAGTCCTTCCACTTGTTCTTGTTCCCGTTTGATTGGGCGCTCTCGTCTATGTAGGTGATGCACCGCTGCAGCTCCTCCGGCCCCAGGTCTGCGGTCAGCCGGGAATACTCGGCGTCCGTCAGGCGCACCCAGCCGTACTGGCCGTATTTGTGCTTGACCTGTTTCTCCGGCGGCGGCGCTCCTCCTGGCCGGGCGTCATCCGACGCGGGGACAGGCAGGGCCGCCGCCTCCCGGTGGCGGGCCTCTACCCGGCCGTCATAGGGCTGGGTCACGCTGTCCCGCTCGTTGTACCTGTCGGCCAGGTACTCGCGGAATCCGTCATTTTTGACGGCGCAAATACCGTCCAGCAGGGGCTTGTTGAGCTTTTCCGATGCCGACCAGTTATAGCGATACCAGTTGAGGACCAGCAGCTCTTTCGTCGTGGCGCTGTACCGGATGACGTCGTGGTCCTTGTCCAGCCGCTTCAACAGCCGCCGGACCGTGTCCTCGTTGTAGCCCGTCTCGTTGGCGATCTGCTTGACGCTCACCTCGTAGCAGCCGCAGAGGTTGGTGTGCGGATTGGTGAGGCAGTAGAAGTAGATGTACCTGTCCTCTGGGGTAAACTCATCGACGACCTTCGGGTCCGTCCAGAATGCCACGCTGACATTTCTGTAATTTGCCATGTCGTATCCTCCTCCTATGGAGGGACGCCCCGTTAGGGGCGCCCTCTATGGTCAGAACGGCAGGTCACCGTCGTCGTCTTCAATGTCCTGGAATCCCTGGCCGCTGTAATCGGACGGCGGATAGGGCGAGGACTGCGGGGACGGGGCCCCGCCGGTGGACGGACCGCCGCCGTAGCCCCGGTTGTAGCCGCTGCCAGACTGCGCCGGCACACCGTAGGGGGGCGGGCCATAGCCGTCGCCGCTGGAGTTGTTGTCCCGCTTGCTGTCCCCAAAGTAAACGCTGTCTGCCACGACCTCTGCGCTGCGGCGCTTATTGCCGTCACGGTCGTTCCAGTCGCGGATCTGGAGGCGACCCTCCACCACCGCCATGCGCCCCTTGGAGAAATACTTGCAGACGAACTCAGCGGTGCTGCGCCAGGCCACCACGTCGATGAAATCCACGGCCTTCTCGCCGGACTGCCTGTCCTTGAAGTCCCGGTCCACTGCCAGGGTGAAGCTGGTGACCGCCAGCCCGGATTGCGTGCTCCGCAGCTCCGGGTCCCGCACCAGGCGGCCCATGATGATGATGCGGTTCAGCATCGGTCAGTCCTCGTCCTCGCGGGATTTTTTGAACCCCAGAATGACCCTCAGCGCATCGTAGGCGTCGTACTTATCCATGACAGCCAGGATGCGGTGGACCATTTCCAGTATCACCTCAGTCCGGATCAGGGCTTCATACCGGGTGCGGGGGATGCAGAGAAAGTCCTCGTCGATAACGACATCAACGGTATCGTTCTTCTCCACAGAGGTTTCGACGTCCTCCTGGACGGTCTTATTGATGCAGTTGTCTTCCATGGTTAAAATCTCCTTTTGATTCATAGTTGATGATGTTGATTGCCCTCCGGCACTGCTCCACGTTGAACATGCCGATGTGGGTCTTTTCAATGGGGAGGCCCATTCTCTGAGCCAGCCACCAGTAGGCGGCCCTGCGACAACCCATGAACGGGCCTCGCTCCCACAGTGGGTCAAATGCTCTGTGCGCGGCCATCTTCCAGTTGCGCAGCTCCACATTGGCCAGACGGCCCAGGGGCTCGTCGGTCCCTTTGTGGACCCCGACATAGGCCCCGCAGTTACGGCAAAGGTACATCATGCCGTAGCTGCGGCCGTAGACCGCTTTGCTGTCCACAAATTCGGCCTGCTGGCCACAGTAGTCGCAGATGACGGTCCTCATCTTCTGCTCCACTCCTCCTTGTACCGGGCCAGCTGCTCCGGCGTTACATATTCCCATAAATATCCATGCGCAGAAGTTCGTTTTCCCTGGCAGGCCATCGTGATGTTCCCGCCAGAAAAACCCGTCTGCCTCTGGATGGCGGCGCGGCTCTCCCAAATTCTGATGACCTTGCCGTCCATACTCTTTTGGGCGATTTGACGGCGAAGGCTTGCAGCCCGTCTTACTGGCATTCCCTTGTAAACGGTATTCTCGCGGGCGGTACACCACTCCAGGTTCTCGGCGCAATTATTCGCCGGGTTCTCGTCCTTGTGGTTTACGATGGGGAGGCCTAGGGGATTGTCGATGAACGCCGCCGCGACAAGCCGGTGGACAAAGAAGTTTTTTACGGCCCCATCCTTACACAGCCTCACTTTCATGTGGCCGTCTTTATCCGGATACGGATGCATAATCAACGGCTCCTTGTGCGAGTAGGGGTTATCGCTGCGAACTCTTCCAAGGTTGCTGACGCTATAAAACGGATAACCTGAAACAATCCGCCAGATTTCAGTGGTTCCATTCATCTTTGTACCTCGCTAATACTTCAGGCGTATCGGTCTCAATGCCCAGCTCCTTGGCGGTCTCAATGGCCCCATCAATCAGATGGGCCATTTCCTTGCTGTCCATGAGGTGAGTCTGCTTGTAAACCAGATAGCACCGGAACAGTTTCCCGTTTTCCTCGCGGGTGTCGAAGCACTTGACGTAGGGATAGATGGTGGACACATCGACTGAGACCGGGAGCTTGAACCCCACCGTCAGGCCGTCTTTGTCCTTGGCCAACGCCCCGTACTCGCACACCAGCCGGTTTTTGACGGCATCGTCGCCCTCGCCGGTCTCGGCGGCGATTTTGTTGACCAGGACGTGAAAATAAGCGTTGGCAGACAAGGAGCGCCGGTTGCGGTGCTTCTTGATCTCCACGTCCAGGTCGGCATCTTTCAGCCGCTCATAGTCGGCACGGAAGTCCCGGTCGATCTCGATGGTCACCCGCTGCCGCCGGTTAAGGCCCATGGAGAGGTCGATCAGCCGTCCTTTCATTTGGCCAACCACTTCTCCTTGTATAGCTCCAGCAGGCCGTGAACGGTCAGCCAGTCCAGGAAGTCAGATATGATAGGGAAGATGCTGGGCGTATCCTCCCGCCGGTATTGCTCCGTCCAGACCTCGGACCCGTTGCTCACAAGGTAGGTGAAGTGCTCCGCCTCCGGGACGATCTCCAGGTACACGGGGTGCTGAGTGCTGGTGAAATACTTGCCCCGGTCATAGCTGCCGGAGAATTTGATGTCATAGACGCCGCCGGCCTTGAGCGCATCCAGTCGTCCGTAGAGGACAAGGGTCAGGTCGCCCACCTGAATCTCCTTGCGCACCCGCACCTGGAGAACGCCGCCACGGATGATGCCCGCCACCTTCACGGCGGCGTCATACCATTTGTTTTTGGGGTCCCCCTGGCCGCCGAGGATGGCGGTCACGAGATTTTCAAAGTCGATGCCCTTCTGCATCGCCTCCGTGGTCGGCGTCGGCTCCCGGCGCAGCACCGTCATAAATTCATCCATGGGGTCACGCTCGGTGGTCATGTCCTCATAAGGATTCTCCTTGATGGCGTACAGCCAGGAGGACAGCAGCGAGTGGGTCATCAGATAGCGGTCCAATTACTCCGCCCCCTTTGTGCCTCCATCGGCCTGCGGCGCCACGGTATACTTCTGGAGCACTCGGTCGTACATCAGGCCGCAGGCCTTGATCTTGGCATTCCAGAGGACGCCGATCTCCTTGTTGGAGGTGAGCGCATGCTGAATGTTGGCGTACTGAGCCTTGGCGGCGTTGGCGCTGTCAGCATCCACGATAGTCTCCACCAGGGCGCGGCCCTGCTCCATGGCGGCGTCATAGGCGGCCTTGGCGGCCGCGGCCTGCTCTACCTCGGCAGTGGCCCTGGCGTTGTACTCGGCGAACAGTCTGGTCAGGAAGTCATTGGGGCTGGTGGGCGTCAGAGCGGGGATCTTCCGAACGCCGCTGATGCCGCGGGTCCCCTTGGCAAAGTACCGCTCGCAGTTGGAGAAGCCGATGGTGCGGTCATTGCCGTAAATCTCCACGAAGCCGCCCAGGTCCATGGGCTCCCAGACGTTGTTCTTGGTCTGGCCCTCGACCTTGATGCGGAGCCGGGTGTTATCGCCGTCCTTTTCCTCCGTGGCGTGGAACACGATGACGATGTTTTTTTGGAGCTCATAGAAGCAGTAGTCCATCAGCCGGACAAACTCCTTGCCGACGAAGCCGTATCCCTTGAGGGAGAGGGAGCCGTCGCGCTGGCCGTACTTGGGATCTTTCTTGATGGCCCAGAGGGACATCAGGGAGATCAGCTTGCCGCCGGTGTCAAAGACCAGCGTGTCAAAGTCGGTCAGGTTCATAGGCACCAGGTCCCCCAGGATCTCCTCATAGCTGCTGGGCTGGATGTAGGGCTTGCGGTAGCGGGGCTCGATGCGGTCGATGCCGAAGTCCACGTCGATATGCAGGGGGTTGGGCGCGGAGAGGGCCAGGGTGGACTTGCCGATGCCGGGATAACCGGCGATCAGCATGCGGATCTTCTTCTCGCCCTCTCGGATGTCGTTGGGGTTGCGAATCATGGTAAAAATCTCCTTTCTATTGGTGGCGGCGTTGTGCCGCTGATTACTCGATGTATGCCATCACCATATCGGTGAGCCAGCTCTGGACGGTGGCGTATCCATCGGCCTCTATGCGCCGTTGCAACGCCTCGAAAACCGTCGCGTCCAGCCGGGCCGATACTTTACACGTCAGTCGGTGCCGGTCCTTCCTGCGGTCCTGGATGTGCTGTTTGAGGTCCGGGGCAAACCGGTCATAGAGCAGCTCCAGGGCATCGTCCGGGATGGATACGCCGCACTCGCCGCCGTGCTCACACCTGCTCAGCGTCGGCTTGTCGAAGCGCGGGTAGAGCTCCTGGACCACGGCGACCATATCCTTGGCCGGTATCTGGCGGCTGACACGCAGCCGCCGCAGCTCCTCAGCTTTCGTCATTTGCGGACCTCCCGGCCTTGACATCCGCCGCGCTGACTGCTACACTGGAATCGGGTATTTTTGCCTGGGGCCGTTCCCGTGCCAGCGGGGCGGCCTCCTTTTTGTCCCTGCAATCGCAGCGTTCCCCGAAATCCAAGTGTGCACCACAATTCTGGCAAACTTTATACCGCATTTGCCGCCCCCCTCCTATTGAGACGTTGCTCGTGCCATGTGGCCCATCGGCAATTTTCTGGAGAGTAGTTCCCGTTTGCGTCAATACGGTCAAGCGTCAGATCGTCTCTGTAGCCGTTCGCCATTGCCCATTTTTGAAAAGCTGAGAAGTCGTGTTCCCATTCTGGGCAAACCGTTATTCCACGCCCGCCATAGTAACCAAAAGATTTTGACCGTGGATTGAAACAACGAGTTTTCATGGAACCCCAAATTGAAAACAAACGCGATCTTGTTCCGCCGTGCGTTGTGTTCATCTCGATTGTGCGCTCACTGCTATAGCATCCGCAGGATTTTGTATGCCCACTGACCAATCGTGTTGACATGACCATGCAAGTGTTTCCGCAGTCGCACCGGCAAAGCCACACAACTTTTCCATGTTTCCTCTGTTCTGTTGCTTCAATCGCCACAAGTTTCCCGAACCGTTCCCCTGTAAGATCGTACTTAAAGACTCTTGTGGCCATAAAGGCCGTGACCTCCTTTCTGTATTTTTGATGGTCAAATGTTCGGCAATGTACTGCTTCTCAGTGCTTGGCATTTCCTTTCCGTCGCAATGCTGGACTTGGCTGTGCAATTCCTTAGCTCCGCATCTCTCTGCTGGGCTTTTCCTTTGCCAATCCCGGCTTTTCCACGCGTTTCCCTTGCAAACCGTCGCTGTTCAATACGCAGCTGTTCCTTTGCTAACGGTTCACCACGAAACTCTGCCATTCGATTCCTTTGCCTTTCGCTGCGTATCCTATCTGAGCCGCTGCGGAGCTCTGCCGGGCGGCGCAACGCAATGTCCCTGCCGTACTTGGCCTTACGCAGCACTTCCATTGCGAGGCTCCGGTACTCAGCGCGTAACCTTTGCCAGTCCACGATTCTCCGGGCTTTCCCCTTGCCGTTCTTGACTACGCTTCGCCTCACCATTGCGCAGATATTCACCGCGCAGCCCTGCCCTGCCGATACACAGCCATTCCGTACCTCGCGAAGCCCTCGCGTTTCTTCACTTCACGATGCTCTGCCGTTGATGCTCACAGCTGCGCCGGCTACACCTCGCCCATACGCGGCCTTGCCTCGCCCTGCTTTGCCGTCGCTACTCGCGGCAAGGCCCGCCCGTGCTATTCGTCTCGATTCCATGCCTCTGCGCGTCGTTGAGTGGCGTTGCAGGGCGCTACGAAGCGCTTCCTTTGCAATCACCAGGCTATCGATACTGTTTCCCTACGATGCCACCGCCCAACTAATCTGCGCTCAACTGTTCCACAGCACAGCGCCGTCGCGGTCGGTCACTGGAGCTCCTCCCAGGTGAAGCGGCCCTTGCCGCTGTTCCGCCACTGACCGATGCCGGAATACTTGCCGTAGTTCAGCCACTCGCGGACCAGGTCCTCATGGTCATCACAGAGGCACACGATGGTGAACTCGACCGTCGCCCCGGCGGGGATCTGCTCACTGATGGCGAGGCTCACCCGCTCACCCTGGGGCGTCTGGGCCCGGAGGGGCCGCTGGCACTCGGTCATTTCCCCGGTAAAGAGAATGGGGATATGGCGGGGCTCCGGGAAGATCAGGCGGTCGATCTCCTTCTTATAGGCTTTGAGCTTCTCGGACTTTGTGCCCTTGACTCTGCGGAGGCCCCCGCAGGTGTCCTTAAAAAAGCCCTTGATCTGGTAGTCATACAGCATGGGGGTGCCGTCCGCCATGCGGGGGAACACGGTCATACCCTTCTCGACCACGGCATCGGTGCCCAGGGCGGCGACCTCATCCTCCACCGTGGCGGCATCCGGGGCCTTCGAGCCGATAAAGTCACGGTAAACGTCCTCATTGGCTGGGCTGGTGCCCAGCAGGCCCTCCGTGAAGGTCAGTCTCACTTTGATCTCTTTCATGTTCGTATCTCCTTCTGTCTGTGATTTGTTGGCCGCCTCCGGGCGGCTTTTGATGTATTCCGGCTCGACCGTCTCTTACACCCTCCGCCGGCGGATGGTGTCGGTGCCCGTCCGCAGCTTCGGCCGTGCCGGGTGGGTGGCCCGCTCCAGGTACTCCGCGATAGCGTCCTCGGTGATCCAGACCTTGCCGCCGGGCTTGCGCTGGATATAGGCCAGATGGCCGCTGGCCCGCTCAACGTCCAAGGTATCAACAGATATTTGGAGCCGGGCAGCCGCTTCTTTCCGGGATAACAGTGCGCGCATTGTGTTCACCTCCACAAAATTTTCAGTGGTTTTCGTTCTCCGTAATCTGGCTATCATGGAGATTGTGGAAAAGAGACTTCCAGCAGATACCGAAGGCGCTTGATGATACCTTCCATCTCCGCCAAAGTGACCTTGTTCTCTGCCAAGAGCGAGGCCACTTTTTTTGCGATGTCTCTTTGGCGCTTGCGTTCAGCGTCATAAAGCTCCGCTTCCATTCGGCGTCTTTCTACAACGCTTAATTCTTCACTCATGGTTTTGCCTCCTCTCTATGAAATCTTCCTTTGCGGTCATTGCGCGTCACCGGAATGAACAGGGACAACAGCCAAGCAGCGCCCAGCGAGCCTGAAAATTTCATTCAAGTCCCCGACTGTGGCTCCATTTTTCGCCAAAACGGAGGCTACTTCTTTTGCCGTCTTGAAATTCCGGTTGTATTCATCCACCAGATTCCTGTCCATCGGATTTCTGGTTTTTTCTTCCGCCATTCTGTTCACCTCCTCTCCACGAAGACTTCTCTGTCTGCCCAGTCGGACAGCCTTTGCCCGACATCCTTGGCCGACAATAGGCATACCCTGCGCAAGCCGCTCCTGTTTACGCAGTTGACCAAGGTGTTTTTGAGGGCGATGTCTAACTTGCACTTTTCTTCTTCTCTGAGGTACTTTGCCTGGTGCTGCGGGTTTTTGTACCCCAGGACGCGGCACACATCCGCGAAAACCATCCATTGCTGGCCCTCACTTTCAACGCACCGGATCAGGTGCTCCTCGAAGGCGCGGGGTTGTATGCGCTTATAGATGGCTTCAAGTTCCTCTAGGGACAGTTCGGAGCGTTTTCTTGCGGGTTCCTTTTGAACGCCGCTTTCGGCTGGATAGGGTGCATGGACAGCCTTGCCTCTAGTGCCATTTTCTTTCTGATATAGGTCGTCAACTGTGCGGGCGTTCTCGTCTTCGTCGTAGAATTTTTTCCAGTCGAACCCGAGAGCACCGGCGATTGCTTTCGCCACCGGAACGCCGAGAGGCTTACCTCTGGTGCCGGTTTCAATTCCTGCGTAATAGGTCTGGCTGATTCCTGCTGCATCTGCCACTGCCTGCTGACTTTTTCTTGCTGCCTTTCTGATTTCAACGAGCCAAGTTCTCATGTCCTTACCTTCTTGCATGCCGATGTTTTCATGCGCTTCTTGGGAGCTCTTTTCATCAAGCAGGTCATCCATAGAACAGCCCAAGACTTTTGCCAGTTTCTGTAGTTTTGGAACTGGCGGCATAGACGCACCGGCTTCCCACATCGCTACCGTCGTTCGGCCCGTCCCCATGGCGTCAGCAATCTGTTGCTGGGTCAGTCCGAGCTCCAGCCGCTTCTGCTTCAAGTTCATTGGCATCGCTCACCTCCCTGTTTTCTAAGGTGCTTCACTCAGCAGCGTCCGACTGAAACAGATCGCCAATATTGCACTGCAACACAGTTGCAAGCAAAGGCAACACTTCACTTCGGGGGCTCCTACTTCCGGTTTCCCACATTGTCACAATTGAGGTAGACTGAAAACCAAGTTTCTCCGCCAACTCCCGCTGTGTAAGTCCGGCTTTTTTTCTCAACTCCTCAATCCTAAAGCGAGATTTCACATTATCACCTCCGTTTCTCACGCTTCGTGAGTATAATATAACATTTTGTGAGTGTTGTCAATAGAGAATTAACATTTCGTGAGAATCGCCTATTTTCTCTTGCTTACACTCACTGATTGTGATAGAATGTGCCCAAACATCACAGGAGGTGAGCGCATTGTTCGCTGCGAGATTGAAAACTCTTCGAAAGGAGGCAAATATGACCCAGGTGCAACTTGCACAAGCACTGGCAGTTGCAAACGGAACTGTTGCCATGTGGGAGACCGAGAAGCGGGAACCGGATATGACGACAATTCTTCGAATTGCCAACTATTTTGGAGTATCGACCGACTATCTAATTGGCAATGACAAACAAGATGGTTGTTCCGAAAAGTTCAAAGAGCACCTGTCTGTCGAGATGGAGCTGGCCAGAAATTCGCTCTCTGAGGAAGAGCTTGCTTTAGCCGGATATTATGAACTTGAGAAGATTATGGCGGACCAGAGGGCATTGACGCTGGCCAATGCATGCAGAGCGGCAGAAATAGTTGGATGCTCGGTAAGCCATTTGCTTGGTGACGATGGGCCGGATGTTCCTTCTGAAAGCACAAAAAAATCCCCCGGCCCGGACGAATCCGAACCGAGGGACGAGATTGAGCAAGAGGCTATTCGTCTTGTGAGGTCGCTTGAACTTCCCCAGAAGGCTCTCGCTCTTTCAATCCTACAGACAATAGCCGCAGAAAGTCAACGAAAGCCTGGCGCTGATCAGGCGTCAGCTTCCGAAGCAGTTTCAAAAATTGAGCGTCAAGGTTCTCCAAAGTAAATCCTTCCCGCCCCGGCGCCAGGGCTATGTATTTGCGCAATGACAATATACCATGAGCTGGTATAGATGTGGAAGAAAAGAAATAAAATCTCTTTTGACAGACTTCGACACGCGATATGATGTACAAGCGCCAAACCCTAACTAACTCACCGATAGGGTGTCACGCGCGCGTGCGCGCGCGCGACGCGCTGTTACTGTTACTGAGTCTGATCTATACCTGTAGTCTGTATCTAATCTATAGTCTATCTATGCACTCTCTTTTATCTGTATAGTAATATATAATATATATATTATTATAAATAATCTTAGTAAGGAGATACGTCTATTGTAAATCTATGGTAGAAGTAAAGCGAACAAAAAAAGGGCCGCTCCGGGGGTAGGAGCCCGGAACGGCCGACAGCAAAGCACCGAAACCATAACGAATGCCCTTGCTATCCGTTATTTTATCACAATTTTATACGGGACGCAAGGGGGAAAGGAGCGTCAAGTGCCGCGTCCCAAGAAGCCCACATACGAATATGTGGAGAAATTGAAATGCTACCGGAAGCGCGTCAAGGACCTGGATGGGAGGTATGTCGCCCTCTACGGCAAGACGCCGGAGGAACTGACCGAGAAGATCAGGAGCGCGGAGGCGTCGTACCAGGAGGGCCTGGACAACCGGGCGAATCCTTATGTCAGGGAGTACGCAGCCAAGTGGCTCAAGCTCACCACCTCCGACATGAAGGCCAAGAACAAGGAGATCTACCAGGGGGCCGTCAACCTCCACATCATCCCCGTCATCGGAGATATACGCCTCCAGGACGTGCAGCCGGACGACGCCCGGCGGGTGATGGTCGCCCTGGCCGACAAGTCTGCGTCGCTCCAGAGCAAGGTCCTGAACACCATGCGCAAGATGTTTGAGAACGCCATCGACAACGGCCTGATCGCCAAGAACCCATGCGCGAAGCTCAAAAGCGGTGGGTACAAGACCAAGGAGAAGACGGCCCTCACGCCTGACCAGACAAAGACGCTGCTGGAGGCCGTCGCGGGGACCAGGGCCGAGCCGTTCGTGATGCTGGGGCTCTACACCGGCATGCGGCGCGAGGAGATACTGGGGCTCAAATGGGACTGCGTATTCCTGCCCAAAAAGAAGACCCCGTATATTGTTGTCAAGCGGGCCCTGCGCTGGCAGAACTGCCAGCCGGTGGTCGATGACATCCTGAAGAGCGACGCAGCCCAGCGCACGATCCCGCTGCCGGCGCCGCTGGCGGAATACCTCCGTGGCATCAAAAAGCCGGCCGGGCATGTGGTGGGGGATAGCCCCCTGTCCCAGACGCAGTTCAAGAACCTGTGGCGCGTCGTGGAGAATCGCCGCGTCGGTGAGAAGACCTACACCATCCCGTATTCCAAGACGCACGAAAAATCGACCTTCATCCGTGAGAAGGGGCAAAAGAGCCGCGGCGGGGATTTCTACTACACCATCGACTTCCCGGTGTCCCCGCACATCCTGCGGCACACATACATCACCAACCTCATTCTTTCCGGCGCAGACCCTAAGACGGTCCAATATCTCGCTGGCCACGCCAACAGCCAGATCACGATGGACATATACACCCATCTGGTG
Organism: uncultured Oscillospiraceae bacterium; assembly: GCA_947589745.1. Lineage (GTDB taxonomy): Bacteria > Bacillota > Clostridia > Oscillospirales > Oscillospiraceae > Pelethomonas. The sequence continues at coordinate 2,283 of CANQCS010000010.1, read as the reverse complement.
GACCGCAGCCCGGATAGGCTCATGTCTGAGGTTACGAAAGCATTTGAGGTTAAAAGTGAGGTTAAAAAGTAGTAGATGTTGGGAAAGTATAGTATTTGCAACGGTTCCGTGGTTATAGATTCAGGGTTGACGTGCAGGGGGTCAGCGGTTCAAGTCCGTTAGCGTCCACCATGAAAGCCCTTAGAGCCGCAAGGCTTTGAGGGTTTTCTTTTTTCTGTGGTATCCCCGGGCTCTGGATCATACGACAAAAATACGACAGTTTTGCTGATCTGCCCTTCTTCTGTGGTCCAGAGGCGACAAAAAAAGAGATGCTTCAGGGAAGCATCTCTTTTTTATTGTGCGAAGCGGATGCGTTGCCGGTGGTATCAAGCAAGGCGTTACGCAGAGTTTCCGCGCTGGTGTGGTCATAGATCTTTGTCAGCATCTTCAGGTCACTATGGCCAAGCAGTCTTGCTACCATATAGGGGTCCACCCCCTGCGCGATCCAAAGGGTGGCCCTGGTATGCCGAAGCTCATGTGGCGAAAGTTCCGGTACATCGGGGTATGCCTTATGCAACGCCCGCATATAGGGCCTGAAAACCCGGTTGCACCAGTTGTTGGGTTGATAAGGCTTTCCCTCTGGACTGCAAAAGACATATTTTGGCATGACGGCAGCACCGTCAACTACAATGGAGCGTGGAATCTGCATCAGCCTGTTACATCAAACAATAACAATGTGAACGGCAAAACTGCGGAACACCCGCGATCCGTCAAACAGATGAATTGGCCGAAAAAGCAGTGGAGTTCGTGTCCCAGAAGCTGGCCGTCCGCCGAAGCTGCGATATTTTTTTATCAATGAAGGGATGGGTGCTGGAAAATATCGGCTGTGTCTTGCGGACTTGAACCAAAAAGGGACCTTCTCAATTTCCTGGCCAGTCACGGTCTGTCAGCCTATTGTCCCGTTGTCAACGCTTCCTGGCGATCACCACGAACCGTCCGTTTGAGGTGTGATAGCTGCATGTGGTCAGGGTGAGCAGGGTATCGCCATACGCAGCCGTCACACCGGTATCGTAGAGCGACGCCTCACTGGCCCGGCTGACGAATTCGTTGAAGGTCTCCTCGTCCGTCAAATCAGTATAAGCATAGAAGCGGAACGCATTCTCGTCGTCCACCCGGTACACCTTCGCATAAAACGCGGACAGCACCTCGTACTCCCCGGCCTCCGTCAGCGTATCAAAGCGGATCACGGGGTGCTCCTTCCAGAAATCCTCGTCCTTGTAATCTGCCAGCGCGGCGAACATGCTGCCGTTCTTCATGTGGTGTCCGTATACGATGTAGTTGCCGCACCCCTCATAACAGTCGCCATCCAGGAAGGGAACTCCGCTGGAGGACTTGGTCCCGTCGAAAGCCCGGTGGAGATAGTATTCCGGGTCATCCGGCGTGTGCATGACGGGATAGTTTATCTTCGTGCCATCGATCTCGATCCACCCGAACAAATCCGGGTTCTGCTCATGGAGTGCATCATATTTGTGGAATTCCTCCACCACGGGCGGCTCTAGTACCGCCGGTCCATCCTCCTGGGACCCGGTGCTGTCTGGCTCCGGCTCCGTCATCTCCGTCGGCGTTGTCATTTCCGGCGGCTCCTCCTGTTCCTCCTGCTCGACCTGCGCCAGAAGCGCCTCGAACGCCTCCGCGGCCTGTCTCTCCTGAATGGTCTGGGAGACGACCATATAAACGGAGACGCAGAAGACCAGCAGGCAGCACACGCCCACGATCTTCCGCAGCCCGCGGTATCGGTTCCTGTTTTTCGTCATGTTCTGCATCCCACCTGTTTCGTAAATACCCGGCCCGATGCGGCCCCTCCATGGGAGCCGTATCCCGTCGCCCTGGCGGGAAATAGGGCCGGGGTTGACCGTCCGCCGGTTTCGGTGTTATACTGAAAAAGTGTCTCTCCGCCATGAACCAGTACGGGGGACAGCCCGTATCAGGCTGTCCCCCTGTGCTGTGTTTCAATTACTTGTCCTCGACCTCGTTGTCCTTCTTGAAGGAGAAGGCCATACCGAGCATGGAGAGAATGGCCATCAGCATCCAGAGGCCCTTCTTGCTCTTGTCACCGGTCTGAGGCACGTCGTCCATCGGGACTTCCTCATCGGGGATCTCCGTCAGAGGCGGCTGCTCGTCGGGGATTTCCGTCAGAGGCGGCTGCTCATCGGGAATGTCGGTCAGAGGCGGCTGCTCATCGGGAATATCCGTCAGCGGGGGCTGCTCGTCGGGAATATCCGTTGTCGGAGGCGTCACATCAGG
>CANQCS010000009.1 GCA_947589745.1 uncultured Oscillospiraceae bacterium | reverse complement strand
GTCCTGCAACAGATCAGTGCGGAGGAGTACAAAAAGCAAACGGCTGTTATTGACAGAGAGCTTGAACAATTACGGGAGATCCACTCCCATCTGAAAACGCAGATAACACAGATGGAGATGGAGGAAAAGGCAAGGGCTGCAAGAACAGACCTGGCTCGTCAGGCCGCTGAGTCCGGCGGCCTGACAGCGCATTTGGCTGACGCCCTGATTGAGCGTATATATGTTTATCCGGGTGATCAGGTAGAGATCATCTGGAAAACGAAGGACTTTATTGGCACGGAGCAATAAGAAAACGCCCCATCTTGGGACGTAAATAGTAGCTTTAAGATTATTAAAAAAGTTTGAAATCTTGTGTGAGTTACTTGACATTTTGGTGCCTGAGTGAATGTATGTTCAGCTTGTCCGGCAGGCCGTACTTCCGCAGGATCAGCTTGAACCGCCAGGTGAAGGTGGTGGGCGTCATGGGCAGCGGCTCACCGTGCTTGCGGAACACGTAGTCGTCCTCCGTGAGTTCCCGCTTCTCATAGGCACTGGTTTCGTAAGCACATTCCTTCCGGTACTCCTTCAGCAGACTCTCCATGGGGGCGGAGAAGTAGACGTACCGGTCGCCAGCCGCTGTTTTCGGTTCCTTCACAATAATCTCCTCACCGCTGACTTTCACCACATTCCGGCAGATGTGGATGGTCCGCTTGCCGAAGTCGATGTCGGACCACTTCAACCCGCAGCCCGGCCTGATACTCCCCGGGCGCCATGCGCTTCTTCCTGCTGTGTTTCTCCGGCTGCTCCAGCACAGACAGACCGTGGGCCAGACAGATTTCATCGTTGACATGCCGGTGCTCCAGCAGGGTGCCGGGTATCCATATGGGTCGCCACCAGCACCTCGAACTGTGGGAACTGCCGCTGGGCAAACTCCAACCCGATGGCGTTCACCTCCTGGGGTGTCAGGTTATCTGCTTCAGAGAATGACTGGCCGAAGTGGTAGAACTGCCGACCGTCCGTCTTACGGAATCGCGCCTTGGTTGTCTCCATCTCAATATACGCAGCCCGCGGCACACAGTTGTGACCGGTGACCAGCCACGCGCCGTCCCACATGGTCTTCTTCGCCTGAGCGACGTAGCGGAGTACGCCCTGCATGGTACCGGCGGTCTGCTTCTTGTTCCGTACCGCTGTGAATGTCGCCATCAGTGCACCTCCTTTGCCAGAGAACGGACGGCCTCACACAGATCTGTGTACGCCTCTATCAGCTCACCGCCGCGCACCACTGTGATGCGGCCCATGTTGGCCAGTGTAGTGAGCTGATTGAGGTTGCGGCCTTGCGCCTTCAGTTCCGAGAGCACCGCGTCGAGACCATCCACCCGGACGATCTCCTGTCCCAGACCACAGATGCACAGGTAATCTGTGAGCGTCATGCCGGCATCCTGTGCCCGCTGCCGGAGTTGTTCTTTCACTCTCGGTGTCATCCTCATGGTGACGATGTCTGTTTTCCTTTTCTGCATATGTGTCCTTTCTCCCCTTTAGGGGTAGGGGGGTGCCGGGGCTTGCCCCGGCGAATGCGTCCGGCGTATAGCCGGACGCTATGCTTGCCCCACCCGTGGGTGGGCTTGCCCTAAATCGGTCCTCTGTCGTTTTGCCCATAGAAGGCCAACACAGGGCGGGGCTGCTGCCGCGAGGTTGTATTGGCCAACGCGCCAGAGCGGCTTATGGGGCCTCACGCGGGCGGACAGCGGGCTTGCTGTGCTGCGGCAGGGTCGATAGGGTCGATGTTTTGGCACTCAGAATAATCGGCACTATCGGCACGGCGCAGCTCGATGAGACGCTTCCCATTGCTCCGCCGGCAGGTGGCTGTGATGCCAAGTTCCGCTAGTGCCGCAGCGGTTTGCAGCACCTCACGGGAAATCTTTTTCGGCGAGATGGCCTCGCCGATGACAGTGCCGATGTGCTCCACCAACTCCGTGGGAGTGCCGATAAATCTGTCGCGGTCCCGCAGCACCGCATCCAGTGCGCAGCGCAGTACACTCCCTGCTGAAACATCTGCGGACTGCACATCACATGTCCCACTGAGCACGTCATCCACGGTCGCATCGCAGAAGCCACCCCACTGGAATCCCTGCTCCGATGTCAGTGTGAATACAATAGACCGTGCCTCTGGTGCGAGGCTACTCTTGCTCTGCGCGACTACGCGCACCTCCGGTTCATTCTTCAGGCGTCCGACTACCAGTACGCTTCGCGCCGCCGCCAGGAAGTCGATGGAACCCAGCCTGCGATAACTGGCTTTCATCCCTTGTGCCTTGTTGATGTGGCCAACAAGAACAACAGCGCAGTCCGTTCGCTCCGCCATGTCGGCCAGCCGCTTCATCACCGGCCGGACCTCGTTGGCCCGGTGCATGTCCACACAGCTGCCCAGATACGCCTGTATCGGGTCCAGCACGATGAGCCGCGCACCGGTCTGCCGGATGGCCTGCTCCAGACGTTCATCCACCAGCGTCAGCTCGCGGCTGCCCTCCTCGATGACTTTCACGCGGGAAAAGTCCGCGCCTGCCGCTACCAGTCTAGGCTTGATGGTGTCGGCCAGACCGTCCTCCGCTGTCTGGTAGATGACGTTCATCGGCTCCATGGCGTAGCTGCATCCCGGCAGGGTCTCGCCCTGTGTCAGCGCCGCGATGACCGCCAGCACAAAGGTGGTCTTGCCTTCGCCGGGGTCGCCCTGGATAATCGTGATCTTGCCGAGTGGAATGTACGGGTACCAGAGCCAGTCCACGGCTTTTGCTTCGATGTCGCTCATAGATGTGATTGGCACTTCTTTTTTCATGGTGTCCTCCTTTTCAAAAAATATGTTGCGCCTGTTCAGATGGTCACGGCGCATCCTCCGGTGTCGCTGTCCCTGGTCATGCAGGGACCTGTCAGGAACGTATCCATCGCTTCGGATATTTAGTCGTCCGGGTGTTTGAACCGGCGATTCGGTGTTGACAGGACTGCATGCCTGTGGTAGACTTACTATACAACTGTGTTAGACAAAACACTCTGACTGTAGGATAGCACAAATTTTCCTGTTTGAAAAGACTTATTATAAAAATAATTTAGACTATTTGGAGGGCACTATGTGGCTTTACAAAATGCACTTTGCTGGCGACCGGGAGTTTATTACCTGTGACCCGTGGGGATACCAGGATGCTGCCAGTGTGGAGCGGGAGCTGCCCTATCTGGAAAGCCTGCTCAGCTTCCTGGAGTTGGATATCTCCGTGCTGACGCCAATCATTACGGAGATCTGTGAGAACTGGGAACGCTTCTTTTCCACTGGTGACAGGGAGTTTTCCACCAGGGCCATGCAGCTGTTGGGACAACTCACGGCGCAGCACGTCTATTTTCATCTGCTCTATCTCCTCTGGTTTGAGCGGACGGCGCGGGAGCAGCTGGGGCCGGAGATGGCAGACGAACTGCGCCTGCTCCCAGCGCAGCTCACAGCGTACCAGAAACAGGCGCAGTCATTTGTGGAGCGTATTTTGGATCTTGACCGGGCGGGCCGGGACACGCGGAAGAATTTGAGTGAGAACTATCGCTTCGACCAGCCGCAGGACCCGGACTTGTTTTGTTTCCAGACCATCCCGGTGAGCTTTGAGCCAGTGCGGGAGGGAGGCTGCGCGGAGGTACTGTATCCCAACACCATCCGGGACGTCATAGACTTTTCTCTGCGGGAATGCGTGAGACGGGAGATTCCGGTGCGGCGGTGTAGGAACTGCGGGCGGTATTTCCCGCTGACGGGACGGGTCACGGCGGAGTATTGCAGCCGTCCGAATCCGGGGAGAAAGCCCTGCAGGAACTCCGGTGCGGCGCTTGCGTGGGAGAACGAGAAGAGCAAGAACCTGATCTTCAAGGAGTACCGCCGGGAGTACAAGCGGCACTTCGCGTGGATTCGGATGGGGAAGTACACGGAGGAGGATTTCACCGCTTGGAGCCTCCGGGCCCGGGCAAAGCGGGACGAGTGCGAGGCCGGGCAACTGACCCTGGAGGAATTCAAGGACTGGCTGAAGGGGTCGTGACGCGCTCACTGCTTGCATGGTATCGGAATGTATGGTATACTCTCCGTAGACAGATTGAGAAAGGGCGTGTCAGCTGTGAGCAGATTGTCATTCAAAACATTTTGTATCGAATACTACGCCGGGCACATTGGCCGTCCCAGCAATGAGGTATATGATCTGTTCGCCAGGGAAAAATTGCTGGATCTGCTGGACAGCGACTATGAGGACCTCCATGGGATGAGCATGGAATATCTGATGCAGTTCTTTGACGCATATCTGAAAGGCGGTGCAGCATGATCCTGTACCATGGAAGCACCCTGGAGATTCGCAAACCGCAGATCCTGCGCACGGAGATCGGCCGCGATTTTGGTTTCGCATTCTACACGACGGATATTCAATCCCAAGCGGAACGGTGGGCTGTGCGCAAAGCGATGATTGAAAACCGAAGACCTGGACGCAACTGTACGCCCATCGTCAGCATTTATGAGTGGCAGCCAGATGTGACAGGGCTGAAGTACAAACAATTCTCTGACGCCTCAATGGACTGGCTGGAGCTGGTAGTCAAGTGCCGCAGTACGCCGGCTTTTTCACATGGATATGATATCGTAGAGGGAAAAATCGCTGACGACAATGTGGGAGAAACGGTATCTTTTGTGATGCAGGGGATCATGCGGAAGGAGGACGCCGTGGAGCGGCTGCGATTTGAGAAGATCAACAACCAGATCGCATTCTGCACGGAAGCCGCATTGGAGACACTGGCATTTGTCAGGAGTTATGAAGTCAGGAGATGAGCGCATGGGACACAGTACGGTCAGAGCGGTGATACTGCCGGAGGTCATCAAGATGATCATGGAGCGGTATGACCTGGACGAGGCGGCGGCGCTGGACGCGTTTTATCGCTCCGCTACGGGAGCGGCCTTTTCGGATGACGAAACGGGGCTGTACGGCCAGTCGCCCAATTTTATTTTCGGACTGTATATGCAGGAACACACGCAGAATGCCGACTTTTCTGCCTGACTCAAATAGGGAATTTTTTTGAACAAATAAAAGCTGGAGGGATGTTCGGCAATCACTCCAGCTTTTTAGATTTCCCAATGGAAGTTTCTGATTGATTACTTACGAGCATTCATGCTTGCATGTGCAGTGGAAAATATGGTATACTCTTGTCAACGCAAGTGGCGGCAGTTCAGCTGGAGCTGTGAGCGTAGGGGAGTGCCTCCCAATTGAGGCAAGGTGCACAGAGGTCGTAGCCGACGGGAACGATCAGAAACAGCAGAGGCAGCGGCAAGAAAAGGCGACCGGTGAGGAACTGCGTATGGAGAGGAATCACTTGATTCAAAATACAGATGAATTAGAGTTTGTCATTTTCTGCGTTGAGAGTGTCGCCGCGAAGCTGGGCGCAGCTCCCGAAAAGGTCTACCATGCGCTCGCTGATAGGAGCGGCATTCTTTCCCAGTATATCGTCCCGGAGTATCCGGTCCTGCACACGCAGAGCAAAGAATACATCGTGGAGGACATTTTGGACGTGATGCGGGAGAAGGGAGTCGAGGTATGATCCTCTATCATGGGTCTGATGTGCCGATCCCTCATCCGGACCTTCTTCATTCGCGGGCAAACGTGGACTTTGGCAGAGGTTTTTATACCACGCCTATCCGGGAACAGGCGGTAAAGTGGTGCGGCAAGTTCAAACGTCGGGGACGAAACGGTATTCTTTCGAGATATATTTTCGATGAAGCCGCTTTTGACAGATGCAAGATGCTCCAATTTGATTCCTACTCGGAGGACTGGCTGGACTTCATACTGACCTGCCGAAGCGGGCAGGACCATACAGAGTATGATGTTGTGATTGGCGGCGTGGCCAACGACAAGGTGTTCAATACGGTGGAATTATATTTGGATCAGTTGATCGACAAATCGGAAGCAATCCGCAGGCTGCGGTATGAGAAGCCCAATCTTCAGGTGTGCTTTCGGAGCCAGCATATCATGGACGCATATCTTCATTTTGAAGGAAGTGAACGCACATGAACGCGAACCCGATTCTGTTGCAAAAGAAATATGCCCGTATTGTGAAGCGATTCGCGGATGCGGAGGGCATATTCCTGGATGAAGCGCTGGACTTTTTTTATCATTCGGAGGTCTACCAGCTCATGCGGGAGGGCGTATCCGATATGCACTGCATGAGTGATGCGTACCTGACAGACGATCTGAAAACGGAATACGCCGGGAAAGGGAAGACTGCTGTTTGACAACTATCCCCGCAGATACGCAAAAACACCTGGAGCGATTGCGCCGCAATCGCTTCAAGTGTTTTTATTTCCTGGCAGTTTGGAATGTACGATACTGAAGGGGGCTATTCCACAAGAGTCAAAGTCAGCACGTCGTTTTCAATCAGATAGACGGGCAGCCAATCCGGTTTGATATGGCACTCCCGGAAACCGACATAATTACCGGACAGACTGTGATCCCGATATTTTTCATCGAGCTGTTGGCCCTGACGCAGCAGATCGACTAATTGCACATGAACTGGAAAGTTTTCTCAGACCTTCTGAAATCAAAAAAGTTTTTCTCGTTTAGACCTAAAAACTCTTTTATTCTTGTGACTTTTTTGGTATACTGCTGTTGACAGGAGGTGTTCTCTATGATTTTTCGCCCCGACTATATCAACGCCATCATACCTTTTATTGATAAGCCGCTGGTCAAGATCCTGGCTGGCGTGCGCCGCTGCGGCAAATCCACCATCTTTGAGATGCTCCGGGAGGAGCTGCTCCGCCGGGGCGTGCCGGAGGACCGCATCATCCAGAAGCGTTATACGGAGATGGACATCCCGGAAGCCATCACCGCAAAGACCATGTACGAGCAGCTCCGGCAGGCCATGGAGGGCAAGGGGAAGTGCTACCTCCTGCTGGACGAGATCCAGGAAATCAAGGGATGGGAAAAAGCGGTCAACGCCCTGCTGGAGGAGGACGGCGCCGATCTCTACGTCACCGGCTCCAACTCCAGGCTCATGTCCAGCGAGATCTCCACCTACCTGACGGGCCGGTTCGTGTCCATTCCGGTCTACACTCTCTCTTTTCAGGAGTATCTGGACTTCAAAGCGGGCAGTCCCCTGTCGCGGCGGGAGCTGCTGGAGGAGTACATCCGCTTCGGCGGGTTCCCCATTGTGGCGCTGGCCGACTACGAGGCGGAACAGGTATATCAGATCGTCAACGGCATCTACCACACGGTGGTGTCACGGGACATCGTGAAGCGCCACCGGATTAACCGGCAGGACCTGTTCGACCGGGTGGTGCGCTACCTCATCGAGAACATGGGCAGGACCTTCTCCGCCAACTCCATCACCAAATTCCTGAAAAGCGAGCACCGGACGGTGTCGGTGGAATCCATCTACAACTACCTGCGCTGGCTGGAGCAGGCGTTCATCATCTACCCCTGCCAGCGGTACGACCTCCAGGGCAAGAGCGTCCTGAAAACCCAGGAGAAGTACTACCTGGCCGATGTGTCGCTGAAATACTGCCTGCTGGGCTATGACCGCAGGATGCTGGACGGGGCGCTGGAGAACATCGTGTTCCTGGAGCTGAAGCGCCGGGGATACGACGTGTTCATCGGCAAGAACGAGAAGAAGGAGATCGACTTTGTGGCCACCCGGCGGGAGGAGCGAATCTATGTGCAGGTCTGCGTCCAGCTTCCGGCGGACTCCGACCGGGAGGTGGGCAACCTCATGGAGATCCGGGACCATTACCCCAAGTACGTTGTGACCCTCAATAGTATGGACGTTGGGGTGGAAAACGGTATCAGGATCGTCCACTTGGCGGATTTCTTGCTGGAGGAAAAGTGGTAAACCAGGTCATGCCATATGGTTTTCAAAAACTCTTTGGTATACTTCTGGACCAACGAAGCGGCAAAGCAAGTACAAGTCACTGCGGTCATCTATGGCAGGCGTGACCAGGCAGAACAATTGTCTGGGATGGAGCTTGAATGAATTCTGTCGCGCAGCTGAGAAAGGGCAGACTACTATTTGACTACTATTCCCGCAGATACGCAGAAACACCTGGAGCCATTGCGCCGCAATCGTTCCAGGCGTTCCGCCTTTTCTGCCTTTAATTTGTGTAATACGCTGAAACCGTTGCAACCACAGCGTTTTTACTTTGACGCCCATAAGACTCCGACTCTAAAGGCCGCTGGTTCGAGTCCAGTCGGGCGTACCACCGCCGCCCCTAGTGCCGCAAGGCATTGGGGGCGGCGGCTTTTTGTCCGGTACACACTTTAGTACACAGTGTCATACTATTCTCCCATTAGAAGTATATTTCGTTACCGTGTGGAGAATGTAGGTATTGCAACGCTTTGAGAGCGATGTTAAAGTTCTTTTTGATACTTTTTCTTTCAAGAAAAAGTATCACTTTTTCCCAATCATATCTGCGAACGCCCGCTGGGTGAACTGGGCGGCTTTTTCCATGTCGCCCGCCATCTCATGGCCGCAGGTCCCCTCGGTATCCATGTCCTTGCTGTGACCCACCACCATCTTCTTCAGGCCCGCCGGCATCTCCTTGTTGACACTGGCGTAGGTGTGGCGGAGCTCATAAAGAGACACCGGCTGGATACCGTTGGCGGCGCAGTACCGCTTCCAGGAGCGGTAGAAGTGGTCGTGCTTCATCTGTCCGCCGTCACTGGCCGGGAAGACATAACGAGAGACGAGCAGGGCCGCCCGGAGCTGTTTCCTCTGGGCTTCCGCCTCAGCCAGAGCCAGCGGCGGGAGCTCAAGGGACCGGCGGGCATTTTCGTTTTTGCCCTGGGTGACCTCGTCGTGGATGTTCACGGAGCGGCGGATGTTGACCCGGCCGCCCCGTATGTCCGCCCACTCCAGGCCACGAAGCTCCCCGGGCCGGACGCCCGTGAGCACAGCAAAGCGGTAGGCGTGGATGTACCAGTCCTCCACCGGTTTATCTCGTCGTGTCGTCATGGAGGACGCGAACAGCTTGGAGATATCCGGCGGCTGGATCACCGTGCGCTCCGAGCGCTTCGCCCCCGCGGGGATGGCCAGATCCTCCGGGTGGAGCCGGGTCTTGCCGTGCTTCCGGCACCACTTCACAAAATTTACCTCACAGGCCCGTATGTCCCGCAGCGTCTTCTCCGCCAGGCCCTTCTGGCCATACGCCAGGTCGATGACATCCTGCAGGTCGCCTTCTGTCAGCGTATTGATGCGCTTCAGGCCGATGACGGGCCGGATATACAGGCGGATAAATCCCTTGTATTGGCGGGCATAGGACTTGGATTTGGTGGTATCCAGATGGGCCTCGTACTGGTCCAGCAGAACGCCCACCCGGACCGTTTCAGCGGTGACCGGGTCCGCGATCCAGCGGTCCGCCTTCCGCTCGGCGGCGGCTTTGCCCCTCCGTCCGGGGGTGGTGTCGGTGAAGGTCTTCCGCTTCCCTTCGTGCTGAACGTTGATCTGCCAGCGCTGACGGGCTTCGATCCAGACAGCTTCGTTTTTTCTCATGGCGCAGCTCCTTTCATGCTTGCAATTCCTACCGCGCCGTGTTATACTAAAAGGCGCAGTAAGGCCTTGGGGTCCGTGGTTGCTCTCCTTGGTTGCATTGCAGTGCCGTCTCCGGTGTGCCCGCACCGAGGGCGGCGTTTTTTGTTTTACTGCGCTTTCTTGAGCTGCGCAATCTCGCGGTTCATCTTTTTCACCATGGCCTCCAGGGCGGAGACGCGGGTCTCCAGGACCTCCAGGTCGTCCAGAGGCGCCAGCTTCTCATTGATAGTCTGCTGGCCCTCCGCCAAGAGACTGAACTGCGGGCGGAACTCTGCCTCCATCAGCGCGGCCACACCGCGCATGATCTCGTCTCTAGCTTCGCCTACTTGACTTTTCACGATCGTGCTGATTGCCTGTAAATCTTTTTCCTCTAGCATGGTCTGAACTCCTTCCTTTGTTTGCCGCTCCGATGAAGGGCGGCGTTTTCATTTTTGAGCATTTCCAAGTCAAACGATTTTTTCAAATACCATCGTAGCCTGGATCCGGTCACCACCGGCCAATCCTTTGCTGCCGCCATTTGCGGTCGTGATCGTATGAAGTCTATATCCCTTTGCAGCTTGCTTGTTGATCACATCCTCGAGCTCGGTCAGATTGCCGGAACCGGTACCAAAAAATTTTTCTTTTAGTGTCACTTGCAAAACAACATAGTGAAGTGCCTGCCCGGAAGCTGTGGAAAAAGATGATTCCTGCTGAAGCTTATCCATGAATCCCATAACTATTTCTCCCTTTGCTTTTATGTTTTACCGCTCTCCAGCGGCTCAGTCATTGGAAACAATATACCGCTCTTGTAGTTCAAGTCTGATCAGATGCTTTTAAGCATCAGAAGAGTTTGACGATACTGCTCAGCGTCAGGAATATCCACAAACTCCACTGTCTTGTCGTAGTTCTCACGAACCACTTTCTTGATCTCGTCCAGTGAGACCCGGAAAAACTCGCGCCGGGTATTTACCATGTTGACCTTTCTGTCCTCAAAAGCCTTATGTAGCGCGGCCTCCAGCTTGGGGGCATCCTCGGTGAAGATCATAGCATGTACATCAAAGTCGAATGGGACGGATGCGTCGCCCAGCTCATCCACGCGGTCCATCGGGTCCAGACGGCGGGTCATGCCGATCTTATAGACACCCTCACCGAAAGCACCGATATTGGAGATGACATAGACATATCCGGCTTTTTGGTTGGCAGCGCGATAGTCCACATCCTTGATGGCCTTGTCCAGCTCGGATAGCTGCCCAACGATCTCGGCGTGCTTCTCCATGAGGAGCTCTTTTTCTGCATCGCCAGCTGAGGCCATCTGCGCCTCCAGCTTGGCAAGAGCGTTTTGGTAGTGCTTCTGCTCCTTTTCAATCTCCTTGCGGGCGTTCTCGATTTCCTTCTGGAGCTTGGCCTGCTCCCGCATTTCCTCACGCAGGCGCTTCTGTTCTTCTTTTTCGGCCTGTTTCTTCAATTGATACTCGTGCATCAGATGCAGCTCGGCCATTTTGAGATTCACATAGCGCGGTGTGATGGCAATGCTCATCATGGCGCCCAGCTTGGATATGGCGTCGGCCGATGTGGCGATCTTTTTTTCACAAGCCTCCACATTGTTGAATTTGACATGCTCTATTGCGTCATCACATTCAGCATTGTAGGCCCTCAGCAAAAGCTTTTGCATATCACCCACCATCTTTTTGCCCTTGGACGCGCTGCCGTTTACCTGCCAGTTCATATTTCCCTCAACGGCACGTCCGGACCGGATAAAGTCTTTTTGCTGGTCGCGGATACTCTTCAATTTTTCCTTGTACTCATCTGAGGTCGTATAACTGTAATGAGGCGTATAGAAACCGAACGATTGCATCAGGGCAGCCTCATCGGTCTCAATGATCTGCTCTTTCGCCTTTGCCAATTCCCGCCGAGCGCGCTCCAGATCATTCTGAGCTTTCTGCAGTTCCTTTGTCACTCGTTCGAGTTCGCCAGTAGTATCGGATATTTGCACCTGCTCCGGGGTCATCTGTGATTTGAGCCGTGCGATCTCTTCCTTTTCTTTTCTCCCAAACAAAGACACACTACCACCACTTTCTTTATATTATTATATCGCGCTTCGGCGGAAAGGTATATGATAAGCATTTTTCCGGCCAAAAATCGAAATTACGGCAAAATTCGCTGTATAGAAGTTTTGCTGAAAATTTTAGGCAAAATTAAAGGTTGACTAGAGGGAACTAACGTTCTATAATAGGGACACACCACCAAAGGAGGACTAAAAGATGAACGAAAACGAACTGCTGAACCTGATTCGATCCTCCGCAGATCCTGCCGCAGCGATTCTCTTTGCGCTGGATGCCGCGCTGGCCCTGCTGGCAGAGCAGACTATCGAAGAGCCTCAACAAACGCACGAACCATAGTCGTCAGCTTTTCCCGACGCTCCGGGGTGAGGGAGCGGTAAATCTCCAATAAAGCCTGCTCGTCTGTGGTCAATCCGCTGTCCTGCTGGACGGCGGATATCTTGATTTTCCGGGATATTGCTTTCATGGCGGGAAGGCCAATGCCATTAGGGAAAGACATTCCATCCATGGCGGCCTCTATAACCTCTGGGGTAGTGTTGAACATTTCGGCCAGGTCCATGTAAACCAAGCCGAGATCGGTCTCGCCGGATTTATCTTCCCAGCCCATGAGATATGCTGGACTTATATTTAAGATCTCAGCCAGCTTTTCCATCTTGCCGTAGCGCAGGGTTTTAATGTTTCCGCTTTCCCATCGCTGTACTGTTGCCTCAGATACTCCCATTGCATCAGCTATTTGTGCTAACGTGAGTCCAAGCTCCTTGCGGCGCTTCTTTAACACGGATGAAAGACTCCCCATAAAAGGCACCTCCTATTTGTACAATAGCAATATACCACACTCTTTTACAGGATGCAAGCAAAATCTTGCGTTTTGAGAAAAAACTTTCTCAAAACGTATTGACAATCCTGCACAGCCATGGCAATATAGCTTACGTAAAAAGTGAGTTTTGGAGGAGGTGGTAAAGATGATGAGTATCAATGTGCAGAAGCTCCGCGGGAAAATGGCAGAGAAGGGATACAACATTACGTCACTGTCCGAGGCGTTGGGAATTGACAGAAACACACTTTCTGCGTATTTTAAGGCACCGGAAAAGGTTCCGTACAGTGTCCTTGCGAATATGGCCGCGATCCTCTTTGACTCCACGGAGGAAGCGACGTCAGTTCTTTTTGCCATGGACTTACGTAAAACGTAAAATTTCGCCGGAAAATTTTAAACCCCCGCCCTCTGGCGGGCGAAAGGAGGTGACCACCATGCCGGACACGACGCAGCACACCTTTGAGGACTTCAAGCGGGACCTGGACAGGTTCTGGTACAACGACAAAATCAAGGCCTGCATTCTCCACCGGGCAGAGCAGGAGGGGGAGCTGACCTATGACCAGATGATGGCTCTGTACGCCTATGCGTACCCGGAGGAATAAAAGAGCGCCCCCGCTCCTGACAGCAACAGAAGCGAGGGCAAGAGGACCGAATCAACCAAACGGCCTGTCATTATTGTACGACAGGCCGGCGGAAAATGCAAGCCCTATTCCATAGGGCCGGAGGAGAAACTATGGCAAGAAAAAGCAAAAACACAGCCCCGCCGCCGGAAGACAGCGAGATCCTTTCGTACAGCAACGTCCCATACCCGTTGGCGGCCAAGTATATCGGGTGGTCTGATGTGTCCGTCCGGTACGCCTTGCAGCAAGGAAGGGCCCCCTTCGGCTGCGCGGCGCAGAATGAGGAGACCGGCACCTGGGCCTACAACATCAGCCCCGGTCTGCTGGTGAAGTACAAACACGGGGATCTGCAACCCTGGCAGCTCCGGGACGTGATCAATCTGGCTGCCGACGGCATCCAGCAGGTTCTGGATACCCGGCTGGCCGCCGCCGCAAAGCTGGTGTCAGAGATGGGAGGGAGAGTATGAACTACCAAATCACGCTGACCGGCCGGCAGCGGGGCGAGGCATTGAACGCGCTACTGGCCAGGAGGGATAAAAAGAGCGAGATACTGGATCTGAAATGGCCCGAGGAAGTCAGAGACATGCTGGAGGAAGAGTTGAAAGAAATAGACAGCGCCATCGAGGCGCTGGAAAAAGCGGAGGTAGTGGAATGGACAGAGGACTGACAGCAAGGGCCGCGCGGCGGCCCCTCCGGCGGGAGACCGCCGCATGGCAGAGAGCCGCCGTGGGCCTGCTGGCCGTTGCGACTGTGGGCAACATGATCCTCGGGTGGCTGTACCTGAAGCAAAAGCAGTACACAGCGGACCTGGAGGACGCCTATGCGTCCTCCGAGTCCACGCGGGAGGCTGCGGTCATCGCCTGCGGGCGGCTGGCCCAGAAGTGCCAGGAGCTGGAGGCGGAGATCGCGCTGGGGACGGAGCGGATGCACGTTGTGGTCCCCGCGGAGGCCGTGGAGCCGACGCCGTACAGCCGGTACGCGCCTATCACCGTCGACGAGCGTGAGACGCTGGCCCGTTTGGTCTGGCTGGAGGCCCGCGGCGAACCGGCGGAGGGCCAGCAGGCCGTCGCCGAGGTGGTGCTGAACCGCGTGGCGGCGGACAACTTCCCGGACAGCGTGGAGGAGGTCATCTTCCAGAAGCGACAGTTCGCTCCGGCGGCTCTGATCCCCGACGCGGAGCCCACGGAGGCCCAATATCAGGCGGTGGACGCGGCGCTGTACGGCGAGCCGGTGCTGCCGATGGACGTGGTGTACTTCTCCGTCGCTGGCGAGAACGATAACGTCTGGGGGACCATCGGCGGCCACGTGTTCTGTTACCAGTACGGATGGGAGGCAGAGAAATGCTGTTCATGACGAAAGAAGAAACCCTCCGCCGGCTGGACGCCCTCCGCGCCACCGTAGCGGCCCTGCCGGAGGATGTACGGATCATCTCGGCGGAAGTTACCAACTTTAGCCGGACCGGCCATAACGGAAGGATCCACCTCTGCCAAGGGGACGGGGGCAACAGCTGCCTCGACGCCTCCGCAAAGGCCCTCGGCGTAGCGGTGGACCGTGACACGGAAAGAGAATCCGATGAAACGCTGTGGCGCTTTGCCAGCACCCCGGACAGGATCGAGCTGTTCGAGATCGTGGACCGGCCAGCCGGAGGGGAGGGACAGGCGTGAGGCTTATTGATGCAGATGAAGTGATTCGCGGCTATGAAGAACTGATAAAGAGCCCGTATATGCGAGAGTTCCAAGAGAGACGAGATGGAGCCCATTGCATTATCGACCTTTGCGTAAGGAGCAATTCAGGAAAGGACAACACCATCGACCCTGTGAAGCATGGGCGGTGGATGTTTGGGCTTTGCTCAGTTTGCATAGAACCAGCAAAACACAGATATAGATATTGCCCAAACTGCGGTGCCCGCATGGACGCTGGCGGCGGAGATACGGAGGCGGAGCCGTGACCGCCCAGGAGTACCTGGTCCGCTGCGACGGCTTCGGCGAGATCACGGTGCAGGCCACTAGCCGCGCCCTGGCGCGCTACCTGGCGGCGAATGCGTGGAAGATCCGGGATAGGAAGATTATGGACAGGCTGGCCCATGTGGAGTGGGTCAGGCCGGACGGGAGGGCAGCGCCGTGCCCGTGAAGAAAAACGACTATCTCAACCGCCTGGAGGTGCACGACGCCGTCATCCGGCGGTCCTCCTTTGAGACGGCGGAACAGCTCATTTCCGACTGCCTCGCCATCGTGCTCAACGACCCGGCGGTCATGGGCAAGGACGTGTTCGGCGAGGACCGCATCCGCCGGGTCGTCAAAGAGCTCATGCGGGAGCGGGACTACTGGATCGACGCCGTGAACCCCGGCCCCGAGGCGGACTACATGCGGGAGAAGCTGGACCAGCGGTTGAAGCAGATTTTCCGGAAGAAGTTTGAGCCTTTCGACCGCCGGTACAACTGGGCGGTGCAGGTCCGCACCGTGAAGGATGGGAGGCGGAAATGACCGGTCTGCAAGACCTGCTGGTCCCCGTGGACCACGACTACAAGAAGCGGATCGCCCAGCTGTTCGACTCCATTTCCGCCGAACAGGCGGAGTCATTCCGGCGGGGCATCAAAACCCTCTGCGAGGTGTGCGGGAACGCCTGCGGGGGCTGCGAGTGGACCGAGGCGTATGTGCCGGTCCCGGGCTGGGACGCCGTGCGGCGAGATGTGACCAACAAGACCGTCTGGAACGGTAAGACCAGGTGCCAGCGGGAGGAATCCTACGTCGTGCTCCGCTGCCCGAAGTTCCTGCTGGAGGACCGCTGGGCGGCGTGGTTTGAGACGTGGGACCCGGAAAAACGCAGAAAAGAATTAAAAAAATAAACAGAAAGGAGTGAAGACCAATGGATATCAACGAGATCAGCGGCAAGTCCATCCTGGACATGTGCGGCGGAGCGTTCAAGGAGAAGGTGGACCTGGGATGCAGCGAGGTCATCCGGAACCTGCTGGACCCCAACACCCCCGCCAAGACCAAGCGGAAGGTGACGCTGGAGTTCACCTTCTCCACCAACGAGGACCGTCAGAACATCGTCCTGGACGGGAATGTGAAGCTGACTCTGGCCCCGCTGAACCCCTCCCGGACGTTCCTCTATGCCAGCAACGACGAGGACATCTTCGAGCTGCGCAGCCAGGTGCCCGGGCAGACCTCTATCAGCGGCGAGGAAGAGGAGCCGCCTTCCAAGCTCCGCCTCCTCAAATTCGGCTAATCGAAAGGAGAACATCATGCTGAAAGAAGCTATTGAGCACATCCAGAACACCGCAGAGCCCTACATCGAGGAATTGGACAACGGACATTTCCTCATCGTCCGCAGCAACGGCGAGACCGAGGAGTTCACCCCGTATGTCGACCGCCCCCAGCACATCAGCCTGGACAGCCTGGACGCCGTCGTGAAGATGGTCAAGTCCGAGGCGCTGCCGTATCTCAACGGCACGTCCCCGCTGTACATCACGATCCCCACGGCGACGAAGGTCATCTGCTTCGCCAGCCCCGACAGGAACGACGCCTGCTTCCGGCAGACGTTCTACACCGCCAACGCCACCGATGTCCCCGGCTGGGAAAGCAAGGTCAACCTGGGCTTTGAGGAGGCCCAGATCGCCATGCGGACCCGGTTTCAGGAGACGACGGACACCCTGTACCTCCAGAAGCTCCTGAGCGAGCTGACGATGGGCAGCAAGGTGACCTACAACGACAACGGCATCGCCACCACCGTAGTCACCAGGAAGGGCGTGGACCTCCAGAACAAGGAGACCATCAAGCCCATCGTGAAGCTGCGTCCCTACCGGACCTTCCAGGAGGTGGAGCAGCCTGTCAGCGAGTTCCTGATCCGTGTCGGCGAGCGCGGCATCTCCTTCATCGAGGCGGACGGCGGCATGTGGAAGCTCCAAGCCCGGAAGACGGTCAAGGCGTTCCTGGAGGAAGCCCTGGCCGACGAGGTGGAGAACCAGTCGGTCATCGTGGCCCTGTAAGCAAAAAAAGCCCCGGTCCGGTGTGCGAGACCGGGCCGGGGCAAGAAGGAAGGAACGGAATACCGAGCAAGTATCCGTCCGTCTGCATCGTATCAGACGGACGGGCCGTTTGTCAACACGAAAAATGGCCTTTTTTCGTGTCAAAGGAAAGAAAGGAAGGTAAATGGCATGAAAACTACCCGCATTATCATCAAGAACCTGTTCGGCATCAAGGAGCTGAAGCTGGACGGGAGCAGCGTGGAGCTGACCGGACCGAAGGGCAGCGGCAAGACCTCCGTGCTGGACGCCATCCGCTACAACCTGACCAACCGCTCCGACCGCGACTACGTGGTCCACAAGGGCGAGGACGAGGGTGAGATCATCATCGAGACCGACACCGGCCTCTCCATCGACCGCAGGGTGAAGGCGGGCGCCTCCGGCACCGTGAAGGTCCGGGACGGCGAGCTGCTGCGCACCCGGCCGGCGGAGTTCCTGAACGGCATCTTTACGCCGCTCCAGCTGGACCCCGTGCAGTTCACCCAGATGAGCCGCCAGGAGAAGAACCGGGTCATCCTGTCCCTCATCGACTTCCAGTGGGATCTGAACTGGATCCAGGAGCAGTTTGGGGAGATCCCCCAGGGCGTGGACTACTCCAAGCACATCCTGGAGGTGCTGTCCGATATCCAGTCGGAGAGCGGCATCTACTATCAGTCCCGGCAGGCCCTGAACCGGGACGCCCGGAACAAGCAGGCGTTCATCTCCGATATCGCCAAGGATATCCCGTCCAACTACAACGCCGCCCGCTGGGAGGCCTACCCCATCGGCGAGAAGTACCGGGAGCTGTCCCGCATCCAGGAGAGCAACGCCAGGATCGAGCGGGCCCGGAGCTTCCGCAGCGGCTACGACGCCCAGCTCCGGGGCCTGGACCGGGACCGGGACGGCAAGATCGCCGTGGTGGAAGCCCAGTACCGGGAAAAGGTGGCCAAGCTGGAGCGGGGCATGGCTGCCGCCGGCCAGTACGGCGACGCGGAGCCGGAGGACACCGCCGCGCTGTCCGCTGAGATCAACGAGGCGGAGGAGATGCGCTCCCACCTGAACGAGTACCACCGGATGGAGTCCATGCAGAAGGAGCTGGACGCCCTGACCGCCTCCAGCGAGGAGCTGACCCGGAAGATCGAGCTGGCAAGGGAGCTTCCTTCCCAGCTCCTGGCCCAGGCCAAGCTCCCGGTGGAGGGCCTGACGGTGGAGAACGGTGTGCCGCTGATCCACGGCCTGCCCATCTCCAACCTCAGCGACGGCGAGCTGCTGGAGCTGTGCGTGGATATCACCGTGAGCCGTCCCGGGCAGCTGGGCATCATCCTGGTGGACGGGGCCGAGCGGCTGGACACGGAGAGCCGGCAGAAGCTCTATGAGCGCTGCAAGGACAAGGGCCTCCAGATCATCGCCACCCGTGTCACCGACTCGGATGCACTGGATGTGGTGGTGCTGTGACACCGGGGGAGTATGTCAGGCAGGAGGCAGCCGCTATCGAGGAGCGGAGCGGCTGCTATCTGCCCCCTTACCGGCTGGCGGTACTGACGGAGCTCGCCAACAAGGTGATGAAGCTCATCACCGGCGGCGCCCTCTGCATGAGTTACCGGGAATGCCGGTTGGTGCTGAAGATCGTGGCCGGGGCCATCGACGCCGCGGCTGGAGAGGAGGAAATTAACACATGATGCCAAAAGACAAGCTGCGCCAGCTCACTGGAGACGAGCGGCTGGGGCAGGAGCGGGAATCCGAATACCTGGGCGCCGAGGACATCGACGACGGCACAGAGCCCATTCTGACTATCTCCGGGCTGTGGAACGGAATGGTCACGCTCCAGCGGGGCAAGGAGAACAAGGACGTGCTTACCTTCGCAGAGGAGCGTGTCCCCGGCATCCGGCAGGTGCGCCCGCTGATCGTCAACTCCACCAACCGGAAGACGCTGCGGAAGCTGTACGGCGACGCGAAGGCATCCACCCTGGTTGGAAAGCAGATCCAGCTCTACATCGACCACAACGTCCGCGACCCCCAGGACGGCGGCAAGACGGACGGCATCCGCATCAAGCCCTACAAGCCCAGGGTCAGGCCTCCAGTTCCACTTTGCACGGACTGCGGCGGACCGATACAGGCGTGGAAGGGCCGCACCCCGGAGTACATGCGGGATTATACCACAAAGAATTACGGCGTCCCGCTGTGCGCGGCTTGTGCGCAGCGCAGAGCCGAAGCCGCGAAGCAGTCTGAGGCGGCAAAGACAGAGGGGGAGGAGGTGACCGAGGATGCTTCCGGCGGTGACAGCGGCGAATTACTTTGATCCCGATATCGAGATGGCCTATATGGGCTCCACCCAGGTCAAGAGCTTCATGGCCTGCGAGGAGGCCGCCATGGCCCGTGTTCAGGGCCGGTACCGCACCCCCGCCAGCCAGTCCATGCTGGTGGGCAGCTACGTGGACGCCTACTACTCCGGCGAGCTCCCGGTCTTCCGGGCCAAGCACCCGCAGATCTTCAAGCGGGACGGTGAGCTGAAAGCGGAGTTCCAGCGGTCCGCTGACATCATCGGACGCATGGAAGAGGATGACCTTTACACGCTAATGATGGCAGGCCAGAAGCAGGTCATCCGCACCGGAGAGATCGCCGGCGTGCCCTTCAAGATCAAGATCGACAGCCTGCTGGACGCAGAGACCTGCCGGGAGGTCGTCCGGAAGTTTCCCAAGATGGCGGAGGCTCTGGGCCCCTGCGAGGGTGCCATCGTGGACCAGAAGGTCATGCGGGACATGGAGAACCTCTGGAGCGAGGAAGAGCACCAGAAGGTGGGCTTCATCCAGTTTTGGGGCTACGACATCCAGGGCGCCATCTACCAGGCCGTCGAGGGGCACATGCTGCCCTTCTTCCTGGCCGTCGGCACCCGGGAGGAGCCGCCGGATCTGCGCGTGGTCTGGCTCCAGGACAAGCACCTCTCGGAAAAGCTCCTGGAGCTGGAGGACATGGTCCCCCGGTTCCAGGCCATCAAGGAGGGCCGGGAAAAGCCCAGGCGCTGCGAGAAGTGCGCCTGGTGCCGGGCCACAAGGAGGCTGGATCATGCGGAATACTGGCCCCCGGAGCCGGGAGAGGACGTCGCTTACTGACCTGGCCGGGGACATCAAGCGGCTGGTGCCGATGGCCGACGCCGCGGCGCTCTACGGCTTTCCCCCAAACCGGGCGGGGTACATCTGCTGCCCCTTCCACGCCGAGAAGACAGGCAGCTGCAAGATATACCCAGAGGATGGCGGCTGGCACTGCTTCGGATGCGGGGCTGGGGGCAGCGTCATCGACTTCGTCATGAAGCTGTTCGACCTGAATTTCCAGCAGGCGTGTCTGCGGCTCAACATGGACTTCCGGCTGGGATTGACCAGGGACGAGCCGGACCGGGCGGCCCGCTCTGAACGCCTGGAGGAGATGCGCAGGGAGAAACAGCGCCGGGAAAAGCTGGAAGCGGAGTACCGGGAGCTGGCGGAAGAGCACAGAAAACTCTGGCAGGCAAAACTACTTGCCGCGCCAACGGAGGCAGACATGACAGCGGACACCATCCACCCGCTGTTCGTGGAGGCCTGTCATAAACTGCCGGGGATCGAGTACCGGCTGGACGAGATCATGGATGAGTTAGGGAGGCGAGGAGAACGGCAGACTGGAACTACGAAAAGCAGGATTTCCTGACCACGGCGCCCTACGAGGAGCTGTACCGTCTCCATAAGGACCCATTCGTCCATGAGACCGCCCTGGCCGCGATGGCGGACTACGCCGATACAGTGGGCTTCAAGGCGTTCCGGGGCATGTACCGGAAATACGTGGAGTCCATCAAGGCCCAGGCGGACACGCTCTACATCGACGACGCCACCCACTTCACCGGCCAGCCCCTGGAGCTGCGGACGGGCGGGACCTGGGAGGCGGAGGACGACGGTGTGCGGAAGCGGGGCGGCGGGTATCAGGACGAGCTGGCCTGCCCGCACCCGGTCCTGCCGGTGGAACGGCTGGTGAACATCGACACCGGCGAGGAAAAGCTGCGGCTGGCCTACCGCAAGGGCACGACCTGGCGGTATGTGATCGCGGAAAAGGCGGTGTTGGCCAGCATCAGCAAGGTGACCGACCTGAGCCGGGTGGGCGTGGCCGTCACCAGCCAGAACGCGCGGAGCTTCATTCAGTACATATCGGACCTGGAGAACCTGAACTACGACATCATCCCGGAGCGGAAGAGCATCGGGCGGTTCGGCCACATCCACGGCGAGGGCTTCTCTCCCTTCGTGGAGGGCCTGATCTTTGACGGCGACGCCAACTTCCGGGCCATGTTCCAGACGGTGCGGCAGTGCGGCAGCGAGGCGGTGTGGCTCAACGGGATCAAGGAGGTCCGATGTATGTCGGTGACAGCCAGGATCATGCTGGCGGCGTCCTTCGCCTCCGTGCTGCTGGAGCCGCTGAACTGCCTGCCGTTCTTCGTCCACCTCTGGGGCGTGGACTCCGGCACCGGCAAGACCGTGGCCCTCATGGCGGCGGCCAGCGTGTGGGGGGACCCCGCCATCGGCGCCTATATCAAGACGTTCGACGGTACCGTGGTGGGCCAGGAGAAGACGGCGGCGTTCCTGAACAGCCTGCCGCTCTGCCTGGACGAGCTGCAGCTCAGCAAGGACGCCAAAGGCCGCAGCAGCTTCGACGTGTACAAGCTGGCCCAGGGCGTGGGGAGGACCCGCGGCACCCGGAACGGCGGCGTGGAGCTGACGCCCACCTGGCACAACTGCATCCTGACCACCGGCGAGAGCCCCCTCACGGGCTCCGCCGCCGGGGCCGGTGCGGTCAACCGCGTCATCGACGTGGAGTGCCGGGCGGGTTCGCCGGTCATCCGGGACGGTATGCGCATCTCGTCCCTGCTCAAGCGCAACTACGGCTTCGCCGGGCGGAGATTCGTGGAGCGGCTCTATCAGCCGGGCGTCACGGACAGCCTGCAGGGGCGGTATCAGGCGCTCTTCAAGGAGCTGTCGGACCGGGACACCACGGAGAAGCAGGCGATGGCCGCGGCGGCCCTCATCCTGGCGGACCAGCTGGCCTGCGAGTGGATATTCCCCGGGGAGCGGCCCCTGACCGTGCCGGAGATGGGGGAATTCCTGGCCTCCAAGGCCGCTGTCAGCGCCGGTGACCGGGGCTACAAGTACCTGTGCGACTGGGTGACCCAGAACTCCGGCAAGCTCTGCGGCCGCAGCGACAACGGCCAGGAGGTCTACGGCGCCATCGAGTACGTGGAGCTGATCACCGGCGACCAGGTGGCGGCAAGGGCCTACGTGGTGCGCTCCGTCTTCGAGCGGGTGCTGACAGACGCCGGGTTCTCCCCGGTATCCGTGCTGTCCTACCTGAAGCAGAACGCCCTCATCGACTGCCGGGGCCGGGCCTACACCAAAGGGAAACGCATCAACGGCGTCCTGACGGAGTGCGTTTGTATAAGATTACCAACAGAAATGGAGGAGAATCGTCAAAATGACGATGAAATACTGTAAAGGCGTGGAACATGAGGAACAGGTGTGGAACAGATGTTACACGGCTGAAAGCCTTGCGGCACAACGGTTTCCGGCTGTTTTTCGCGGGGTGTGGAACTGTGGAACAAAAAATACAGCCTATATAAGGGAGAAAAAATAGGTGGGAAATACACCTGAAAAAAAGACTTCCCTTATAGTGCAAAAAAGTTGTTCCACAGTTCCACGGAAACCGGAAAGCGTTGCGGCACAACGGTTTCCGCGTGGAACAAAATGTTACACGGTGTTCCACGTGTTCCACAGTGAAGGAGGTCAAATGGAACTCAGGCCCTATCAGCAAGAATGTATCGACACCATCGAGGCCCAGCCGCCGGGAGCGTATCTGGTCCAGATGGCCACGGGGCTGGGGAAGACAGTCACCTTCGCCAACCTCCCGCGCCACGGGGAGCGAATGCTGATCCTCAGCCACCGGGAGGAGCTGGTGGAGCAGCCCAGGAAGTACTTCGATTGCTCCTACGGCGTGGAGCGGGCGTCCCAGCGGTCCGAGGGCTGGGAGGAGGTCGTGTCCGCCAGCATCCAGACGATGGTGCGGCGGCTGGATAAGTTCGGCCCCTACGACTTCGGCACCATCATCTGCGACGAGGCCCACCACGCAGCAGCCAAGACCTACCGGGACATCTTCGACCACTTCCAGCCATTAAAGCTTATCGGCTTTACAGCTACCCCCAACAGAGGGGACAAGGTGCGGCTGGATACGGTGTTCTCCAAGATCATCTTCCAGCGGGATCTGCGCTGGGGCATCAAAAACGGCTACCTGTGCGATATTTTCTGCAAGCGGATCGATATCGGCTACGACCTCACGGCGGTCCACACCAGGCGGGGCGACTACGCTCCCGGCGAGCTGGACGAGGCCATGGACGGCACGGCGGACGCTATCGCCCAGGCCTACCGGGAACACGCCGTGGGCGCCACGCTCATCTTCGCAGTGTCGGTCCGCCACGCGGGCGAGATCGCGTCCAAGATACCCGGCGCGGCGGTGGTCACCGGCGAGACAAAGGACCGTGCGGCCATCATCCAGGCGTTCACGGAGGGCAGGATACCCTGCATCGTCAACTGCATGGTCTTCACCGAGGGCACCGACATCCCGCGGGTGGAGACGGTGATCGTGGCCCGGCCCACCCAGTCCGAGAGCCTATACGCCCAGATGGTAGGGCGCGGCCTCCGGCTCTGGCTGGGAAAGGAGAAGCTGGTCCTCATCGACTGTGTGGGAGTCACCGGCAAGGCAAACCTCTGTACAGCGCCGAGCCTCCTGGGACTGGACGTCAGCGCCATCCCGGCACGGAAGATGAAGGACCTGGAGGGCGACCTGTTCGACCTGCCGGTAAAGGCCGCGGCGGCGTCTGACTGCCCGGAGAGCTGGATCCGGAACGTGGAGATCGTGGACCTGTGGGCCCGGGAGCAGAGCTACAACACCCACGATATCAACTTCTTCAAGCTGCCGGACGGGGCTATGGTGGTGTCCCTGGCGGACCACAAAAGCCTGACCATCCCGTGCCCGGACGCCCTGGGGCTGGTGACGCTGCGGGACGGCAGCCGGGTCGGGATGCAGGAGGCCATCGACCGGGTGTACAAGCGGCTGGAGGCGGACTTCTCGGACTGCCGCCAGCTGTGGGACCTGAACATCGTCAAGCGCTGGGGGAACGCCCCGGCCACGGAGAAGCAGCTGGCCTTCATCAGCAAACGATGCCGGGGATTCGACACCAACGGCCTCACAAAGGGACAGGCCAGCCAGATCATGAACCGGATGATCGGCGGAAGGAGGCGCAGGCCGTGAAGCTGTACATCGTCAAGCCGGACGACCGGGACACGGTGCTGATGATCCTGGGCCGGAACGGCTACACCGTCCGCCAGGGCCGGGAGAAGCGCCCGGGCGATACCAAGTCCAGCGCCTATGTGGAGGTGGTAGAGGATGCCAAAAAGCGGGCTGAGTGAGGACCAGCAGCAGCGGATGGTGGTCAAGTGGGGCCAGCAGCCGGAGGTCCGGGCCAGGTACCCGGAGCTGAAGCTGCTCCACCACATCCCCAATGAGCGCTTCTGTACGCCCCAGCAGGGCAGGCTCCTGAAGCTGATGGGCGTCCGCGCCGGTGTGCCGGACCTGTGCCTTCCGGTGCCGCGGGGGAAGTACCACGGTCTATACCTTGAAATGAAGACAGAGACGGGCCGGGCCACGGAGGATCAGAAGTGGTGGGGCGAACAGCTCCTGGCCCAGGGCTACCTCTGGCAGGTCTGCCGCGGCTGGCAGAGCGCGGTACAGCTGCTGCAGTGGTATCTGGAGCTGAAGGAGGGACGGACGTGACGGAGTTTGCGAAAGCGGTCTATGCGGCAATGTCCAGCGAGGACAGGGTGCTCCTGTTCCTTCAGAAGCACCAGGAGCTTCTGGAGTTCGCCAGGATCATGACCGACAACGATGTGCGGCTCCTGAAGCAGCTCATAGACGAGGAGACCGCCAAGAGGGCCAGACGCAGCAAGGAGGGGCAGCCATGAGCGTCTACGAATTTCCCTGGGAGCAGCTTGCCCGCCGGGGTGAGGAGATCCCGGAGGGCCTGGGGCTCGCGGACCAGTGGGCCTATCTGGCGGTGCGGAGCATCTACGCAGACTACCGCGCCAAGCGCCTCACCAGGGAGCAGGCCAGCGCGGAGAAGATGAAGATCCGCCGGGCATACGAGGACGCGCTCAGCGCCATGCGGCTGCAGGACAAACTGATCGCCCATCACGTCAGGCTCATCCGGGCAGCCGAACAGGCGCTTTCCGCTGTGCGGAAGGACCCAACGCCGGAGAACGCCCTGCGGCTGTGCGACATTCTGGACGGGCTGGAGAGGCCAGAGGTGTGAGATGGCAAAGAAGGCCATTCGCTATCTGAAGGAGAGCCAGAAGGAATTCCAGAAGGTGTTCTCCACGCTGTGCGACCGCCACAGCGACTGGAAAGTCTGGTCGGACTTCATCGAACTGGCGGCCATCTCCATCTCCAACGGCGTGGACCGGCAGGGGAAGGACCACGACGACCGTCAGCGCCTGTACGGACAGATCGCCAAGCAGTACACCGAGAAAGAGATGGCCGTCATGCCGAAGCTGTTCAACATGGTGGTCACTGCCCTGGAGAACGAGCCGGGCCAGGACTTCCTCGGTGAGATGTTCATGGCGCTGGAGCTGGGGAACCACTGCAACTGGTACTTCGACATCTGCGCCATGATCAAGATGCTGACCCAGAAGGGCCGCCCCGCCCGGGAAGTGATCGTGTCCAACGACGTGGGCGAGTTCCTGATGGCGGACCCCTGGATGATCGCCATGCTGGACAACCGGCGCATCGAGATGGGCCGCATCGCCCCCGAGGCGCTGACCGAGTTCGTCACCAGCCTGGGCGTGATCAATTTCATGGGCCGCAAGCTGGAGCTGCTGGTCAGCGACGGCACCTATGAGGACGACGAGGGGAAGGACCAGCCCCTTATGGAGGCTGAGTCCGTCATCGTCACCGCTCCCGGCTGCGGCAAGGGGCTGTACGGCGGCGTCACTCAGCTGGAGGCTGACGGCGAGTTCCACACCTACGCCGGTATGCGCGTACCGCAGCACATCTTCACCATGAAGCCCCCGGTGAAGGAGACCCAGCTGACCGCCAAGCCTCTGTTCGCTCCCGTCCGCAAGAACCCCTGGACCTCCGCCACGAAGGTCCTCAGCGGCCAGGGCGGCTAATAGGAGGGACGGACGATGATCCAGATGATCTGCGGAGCCTGCCGCGTGGGGACCGCGCTGAAGCGGGCCGGTGACGGCCCCTTCTCCCTGGACCCCGCCGGGGAGGAGAGGCTGGTAGCCCGGGGCGTGGCGGTATACGTCGTCGATCTGACCGGTGATGTCCCCGAGGACGAGCCGGAATGTGTAGCCGGTGAGGTGTTCGAGGGCGTTCCCGCCGCAGAGCCTGCCCCCGGAAAGAAGAGCCGGAAAAAGACCGCCGCGCCTCCCGGCCTGAGCGCGGAGGACGCGGTAGTGGTATGAGCGGCTTCAAGGACATGGTCGCCGCCGACGTCCACGGTGTGTTCCTTGACCTGGGGGAATTCGCCGAGCGGCGGACGGTGGAGTACGACGGCGAGCGCTACGAGGATATCCCCATCGTCCTCACCGGGCTGAAGCAGCAGCACCGCAGCCAGCTGACCACCGACCACGTCCAGGGGCTCTACCGGAATGCCCCCGTCCTCCACTGCGCCCTCTCCGACCTGGGCGGGAAGCAGCCGGAGAACCGGCAGCGCATCCGCATCAACGACGAGGAGGGCGGAGGCGGCTTCTTCCGGGAGTATTTCGTCCAGACCTGCGGCCTGGAGACGGGAATGCTGGAGATCGGACTGAGGAGGGTGGACGAATGAGCGCCGCCAGTGATTCCAGCATGATCTCCATGGAGCCCAGGCGCTTTGAAAAGTACGGGCGAAATGAGGGAGAGTGGGTCGGACCGGAGGACGAATCCATTGGTGTCTATCTGACAGTGGCGGGGCAGAGCGCCATCGACCGGGCGGTCAAGATGCTGTCCGGGATCGAGGGTGGCCTGGAGAAGGCAGTCCGGAGCGCCATGTCCCGCGCCGCGTCCCACCTGCGGTCCAGCAGCGCGAAGGCTATCCAGCAGCGATACGCCATCTCCGCGGCCAACATCCGGGCCAATGAGAACGTCAGGGTCGAATACTCCCTCGGGAACGGCCTGCGGGCAGAGGTCGCATTCATGGGCGCCCGTATCCCGCTGCACCGGTTCATGGGGGCGTCCCCCAGCCAGCCGACCAGGGATATGAGCGAGCAGTACGGCGTCATGATCGCGGACCAAAAGTGGAGACGCATGTATCCCGGCGTTGCCGCATCCGGGCATGTCCTTAAGGGAACGTCCCCGGCGCGGTTCTCCCACGCCTTCGTGATGAAAACGAAGACTGGGCACGTCGGTATCTTTGAACGGACCGGCGGCATGACGAGAAGCAGCAAGGATGAGCTGGAGGAGATCTTCGGACCCTCCGTGCCCACGATGCTGGGCAGCGATGAGGTCGGGGAGGACCTTGCCCGCGAGGCGATGGACAAGTTTGAGGAACGGCTTGACCACGAGATCAACGCCATCCTCAACGGATGGAGGTAACGGACATGTCGAAAGTGATCCTGCTGGAACAGCTGCGGGAGTTCACCCAGGAAACCGTGAAGGACATCCTTCTGCCCGTGCGGGCCACGGAGGAGGAGCCGGAACCGGCGCCCAGGCCGGCGCGGGTGTTCCTCACCCGTCTGCCGGAGGTATCCGACGCAACAGATAAAGCGCCGTACATCCTCCACCAGGTGATCACCGGCAGGGACGCGGTCCAGGAGGGCCGGCCCCTGACCGAAGCTACGGCGGTGGTGCGGACCGTGTTCTGCGTGTACCACGAGAACGGGGAGCAGGGCGGGCTGTCCCTCCTGACCCTGATGGAGCAGCTGCGCATCGCGCTGCTGAAATTTGCGGCCATCGGGGGTGGGCAGTTCTCGCTGGACGTGAAAGAGGGCCTGGAGAGCCTGGTCTACCCCAGCGACAGCGAGGACCCCACCGCCCCGTACTACCTGGGGGAGATGATGAGCACCTGGCACATCCCGCCGGTGAACCGGCTGGATACGACCCGCGTCATCCATGGGATGCCGCCTTGGGACCCAAAGGCGAGGCATCTGCAAGAAACATTTACACTGAAAGGAAGCGATCAGAATGGCTAAAAGCACCAAGCAGCCGGTCGCCGCTGTGAAGGCCGCGCCGCCCGCCATGCCTGTGGCAGAGGCAGCGCCCAAGGCGGCGGTCAACGCGTCCGGCTTCTGCATCTACATCGGCCCCAACCTGAAGGGGCTGCTCCAGACCGGCACCATCTTCCGGGGCACCCGGGAGGAGGCGTACCGGAAGGCCGCCGCCGCGATCGAGAAGTATCCTCTGGTGAAGAGCCTCATCGTGACCGGCGACAGGCTCCCGAAGGCGCGGCTGGAGGTCAAGACCCCCGGCACCGCGCTGTACGCCAAGTACAAGAAACTGGCGGGAAAGTGAGGGAATGACATATGGCAACTCTCGGTGTACGAGTCAATGAAGTGGCCACGTCCATCAGCACCCCTAACGTGGCCAAGGTGGGGCTGCCCTACTTCGCCGGGTCCGCCCCCGTTTATGCCGCTGCCAGCGGCGTGAAGGTGAACGTCCCCGTGCTGTGCACCAGCTGGGATGAGGCGGTCTCCAAGCTGGGCTTCTCCTACGACTGGAAGAAGTACCCGCTCTGCGAGGCCATGTACAGCCACTTCCAGCTGTTCGGCTGCCAGCCCGCCATCTTCTGCAACGTGTTCGACCCCAAGACCATGCACAAGGGCGTTCAGACCGCCTCCTACGCCCTGGACGGCGACGGCCAGGCGCTGCTGCCCGCCGGGACTCTCCTCTCCGCGTTGAAGGTGGTCCGTCCCAAGGTGGAGATCGGCGACCAGAAGGTGAAGGTCCGGCCCAACGGCCCCACCAAATCCGGCAGCCCCAACTTCGACTACGCCGCCTCTTATGAGAAGGCCGGCGTGAAGTTCGAGGACAACGGCATCTTCTACACGCCCGGCGGCGAGCTGGACGAGAAGCTGAAGCACCACGGCGACGGCGATCGCTACTATGTTGGCATCGTCTTTCCCAAGCCGGATACGGCCAGGTCGGTGACCAGCAAGATCAACGGCAAAGACGGCGACACGAACCTGGAGCTGTCCAAAGACGGCGAGTTCGTGCTGAACGGCGAGTACATCTCTTATTTCGCTTTCGCGGATGCGGAAGGCAACGCCATGCCGGACGCACAGTGGAAGATGGAGCTCACCTGGACGCTGGCGGACGAGACCACCGTGACGACCTCCTGCACCATATGCCGCGGCATGGGCAACCACTGCGTGGAGAACGTGGACTACACCGCCTGGTACGACGAGGACGACGGCAGCGCCTACGTCCAGATCACCGAGGACGGCGCTCTGGCGGACGAGGAGGCCCTTCTCTGCGAGACGGACACCGCCGACCCGGAGCAGGTCGAGGTGGCCGACATCGTGGAGGGCGTGGGCCAGGTGGACGCGGCCATGACCGTGGTGGGCCAGGTCCCCGACCTGATCTGCGCCCCCGGCTGGTCCAGCAACACCGTGGTCGCTGCCGTGATGGCCACCAAGGCCGCCGCTATCAGCGGTTTGTTCAAGGGCAAAGCGGTCATCGACATCGACAGCAGCGAGGAGGGCGTCACGGAGTATTCCCAGCTCTCCGGCTACAAGAACCAGAACAACTTTGTGGACGTGGACCAGATCGCCTGCTGGCCCCAGGTCAAGCTGGGGGACTACCAGTTCCACCTGTCCACCCAGCTCTGCGGGCTCATGGCCAAGGTGGACACGGACAACCGGGGCATCCCCTACGAGAGCCCGTCCAACAAGAACCTCAAGATGGACACCTGCTGCCTGGCGGACGGCACGGAGGTCAATCTCACCTGGCCCCAGGTGGAGATGGTCTCCGGCGACTGGGGCATCGTCACCGCCGTCAACTTCATGGATTCCGGCTGGGTGGCCAAGGGCAACTACACCGCCTGCTTCCCCGCCAACACCGACGTGAAGGACCAGTTCATCCCCGTGAGCCGGATGTTCGACTTCATCGGCAACACCCTGATCCGGACCTTCTGGTCCAAGCAGGACAAGCCCCTGACTCCCGCGCTGCGGGACAACATTCTCCAGACCTGCAACATCTGGCTGGGCGGCCTGTGCGGCAGCGGCTACCTCTACGGTGCGCGGTGCGAGCTGCTGGCGGCAGAGAATCCTTTGACCAACCTCCTGGCCGGCCACATCACGCTGCACGTCTACAACGCCCCGCCCGTGCCCGCGCAGTTTATTGAGTTCCTGCTGGAGTACGACGTCTCCTACATGGAGACGGCTCTGACGATGTGAGGAAGGAGGGAACACGATGATCTATCCCAACGGACATGTAGATTACCTGATGTACGAGAACGGCGGCGCCCTCATCGGCGTTGTCCGGGTGACCTCGCCCTCCGTCAAGTACAAGACCGTGGATGTTACGGGCGCCGGGGTCATGGGCACCGTCAACATCCCTCTGGCGGGCATGATCGACGCCATGACCCTGAATATCCAGTTCAGCAGCGTCACCGACGCCATCGTGCAGCTGGGGACCAACGAGTGGCACGACGTGGCTCTGTACGTGGCGGAGCAGTATTTTGACTCCGTCACCCGCACGGAGGAGATCGAGCAGACGCGGTTCGAGATGTCCATACGGCCCACGGAGACTAACATGGGCGACATCGCCACCGCCTCCGCCGCCAACGCCTCCGGCACGTACAGCGTGTGCAAGTACACGGTGTACAAGGCGGGGAACAAGGTGGTCGATATCGACCAGTTCGGCCAGGTCCACGATGTCAACGGCGTGGACTGCAACGCCAACGTGCGCAAGGCCCTCGGGATGATGTAAAAGCGCAAAGATCCCCCTGGGCGGGGAATGCCGCTCAGGGGGTATGGACCGCACTTTGACAACCTCGCAGAGACAGAGGTTTTTGAAAGCTGCCTATTTCGCGATGTCCTGCCGGATGAGGCCCTTGATATATCCGGCCTTGTTTGGGACGCTATCCAATTTGGCGATGATGTCCTGCTCTGTATTTTTCATCAGCCGGATATTCACATTGACGGTGTGCGCCTTGTTGTAGCGGTCCTGTGGTTTTTCCCGTTTGACTTCTATCGCTGTTCCCTCCTCCAGGGGACAGGGGGGCCGGTTTCCCGGCCCCGTTCCCTGTTTACTTCTGCTCGGAAGTCTCGATATAGAGGTCGATCAACTTCTTGATCTCTTCCGGCGTGTAGCTCTGCTTGGTAGGCTCCCGGTCAATGATCATTTTGAGATCGTACGCCATCGCCTTCCGGGTGTCCTGCCGTTCAGCCTCAGTCCCCATATCGTGGTCCTCCTTTCTTTAGGTTGACTATAGGATATCATACGTGCCGCAGTATGTCAAAGAGGTTTTTCAAAAATAATTAAAAAATTTGAAATTTACGCTGTCTCTGTGGGGAAAGAAGAATTTTTAGCTGCTTTGCAGCGATCAGTTATGTCCAGCGTCAAAAGGCGGACAAAAGCAGCGCTGTTCTCCGGGCGGATATCCTGGAGGCGGCTGGCGGCGGGGACGGCGTTCCCACTCTCCAGTTCATCCAGGACCCAACCGGAGGCGGCATCCTGCGCCATCAGAATGGCCCTGGCCAGAGAGTCCCCCTCGGTGACGCAGCCGGGGAGGTCCGGGACCTCCACCGTATAACCGGCTCCCTCGTCCCACGGGGTGAAAACAGCGGGGTAGACGAGCTTCATGGGAATGACCTCCGTCAGAGTATTTTGTCAATCGGGGGCGGCTGGGCCGCCGCAGCGCTTGCGGTACTCCAGCGTGTCACAGGACACCAGGGACACAAACTCGTCCCCGGATGTTTCCACATCCTTTACGCGAGAGGCTGCGGGAATCGTTTTGCCGCGCTCCTCCAGGTCGCAGAGGGTCAGGCCCAGCACGTCGGCGGCCATTTCCATCCCCTCTGCCAGAGTCTCTGCGGAGGTGTAGCAGCTCTCGAAGTCAGGAAAACGGATGGACCAGCCGACTTTTTCCGGCGTGAAGATGGCCGGATAGGCGTATTTCGCCATGGATATCGCTCCTTTCGGTTTCCAGCACCAGTATAACACGGGTTTACCGGTATGCGAATACGTATTTTCGCGTGATCTCAAAAATTTTTTTGGAGGAACTTATTTATGGACGACCAGATCATAAAGAACGCGGAGCGGTCCGCCGGGGAGGCGGAGAAGGAAGCGGAGCGCGTCCGGGCTACGCCGGACCGTGGCAGCTATACCCATGTGTTCAAAAAGCCCTTCACCTACGAGGGGGCCAGCTACGATATGCTGACGTTCCAGTTCGACGCCATGACCGGCGGGGACAGCCTGGAGATCGTGAAGGAGCTGCGGCTGATGGGCATTACCGTGGTGTCCAAGCCCTATATGGACGAGTACGTGGAGGCCTTCGCCGCCAGGTCCTGCACCTGGAGAGACGGGAACCGGCGGCTCCGGGCGGCAGCGTTCCGGACCATGGGCTATGAGGACTACGCCGCCATCTGCGGCAGGACCAAGAATTTTTTACTGCGTGCGGAGTTGTGACCGGCGACGGCGGGGCATGGCTCCGGGAACAGTGCATCATTTTAACGCGAACGGACCACACCTCGGTGTTTGAGTGGCTGGCGCTGCCCCTGGAGGAGCTGGGGGCGTGGATCGAGGCCCACAACGCCGTGGAAAACAGGCTGAGAGGGGAGAAGGGAAATGGCCGGTAACCGGAAGCAGCAGACCATCGACTTCATCATGAACGCCCAGTTCAACGGCAGTTCCTCCCTCAGCAAGGCCCAGCAGGAGTTTGCCCAGCTCGGCAGGGAGATCCAGTCCATCAGCCGGGCCCAGTCGGACGTCTCCGCCTATCAGAAGCAGCAGGCGGCGGTGGAGGCCACTAGCAACAAGCTGGATAACCTCAACAAGCAGCAGCGGCTGTTGCAGACGGAGCTGGACGCCAGCCGCAGGGCCCTGGAGGCCAGCCGGAACGCCAAGGACCAGGACGCGGAGCGGACCGCCGGGCTGGAGAAGGAGACCGCGGCTCTGGAGCGGGAGAGCACCAAGCTGGAGCAGCGGATCATCGACACCACCGCCGCCATGGAGCGGCAGAAGCAGAAGGCCTCCGACACCGGGGACCGGCTGCGGGCCGCCGGGGTGGATACCAACGATCTGGCGGCGGAGAGTAACCGGCTGGCAGGGGAGCTCAAGGAGCTCAGGGACCAGCAGAACGAGGTGGCCAACAGCGCCCAGGAGATGGGCGCCAGCGGTGCGGACGCCTTCGGCGTGATCGGGGAGGCCATTGCCGCCGCGGGGATCGCCGCCGCCATGAAAGAGATCGCGGACGGCTACCGGGCCTGCGTGGAGGTCTCCGCCGAGTTTGAGGCGTCCATGTCCAACGTGGCGGCCCTGTCCGGGGCCACGGCGGCGGAGATGGACGCACTGACCGCCACCGCCAAGGAGATGGGCGCGACTACGGTCTTCACCGCCCAGCAGTCGGCGGACGCCATGGGCTACATGGCCATGGCCGGGTGGGACGCCCAGCAGATGATCGACGGCATGAGCGGCGTCATCAACCTGGCCGCCGCATCCGGCGAGGACCTGGCGGAGGTGTCCGACATCGTGACGGACAACCTGACCGCCTTCGGCCTGGCCGCAGCCGACACCGGGCGGTTCGCCGACGTGCTGGCCGCCGCGGCCACCAGCGCCAACACCAACGTGGGGCTGATGGGTGAGACGTTCAAGTATGTGGCACCTGTGGCGGGGGCGTTGGGTTTCTCCGTGGAGGATACGGCGGTCGCCATCGGGCTGATGGCCAACGCCGGTATCAAGGGCTCCCAGGCCGGTACCGCACTGCGGTCCGTCATGTCCCGCATGTCCAAACCTACCGACGAGGTGTCCACGGCTATGGAGGCCCTGGGTGTGTCCCTCACCGACGGCAGCGGACAGATGCTGTCCTTCGCGGATATCATGGAGGACCTGCGGGAAGGCTTTAGCGGATTGACCGAGGCCCAGCAGGCGGAGATGGCGGCGGCCCTGGGCGGCCAGGAGGCCATGTCCGGGCTGCTGGCCATTGTCAACGCCTCCGACGCGGACTTCGCCAAGCTGACCGCCAGCATCAACGACAGCGCCGGGGCGGCGGAGCGGATGGCGGAGATCAAGCTGGACAACCTCCAGGGCGACCTGACGCTGCTGGACAGCGCGTGGTCCGCCCTCAAGACTACCATCGGCGAGGAATTTAACCCGCAGCTGCGCTCTGCCACGGAGCTGGCCACGGATTTTATCACCAAGCTGGACGAGTTCACCCAGGCGCACCCAGGTCTGGTGAAGGGCGTCATGGCCTTTACTGGGGCCGTCGGCTTGGCCACCGGCGGCATGATGGCACTGAACGCCGCGACCAAGCTGTTCTCCGCGCTGAACGTGGCGGCGCTGTTTTCGGGGCCTACCGGGTGGATAATAGGCGGCGTTGCCGCCGTGGCGGGCCTCACTGCTGCCGTGGTTGGGCTGACCACCGCGACTAACGAATCTATCCCCCCGTGAAGGAACTGACCGAGGCGGCGCGGGAGATGGAGGACGTCATGGGCGAGGCCGGGGATGCCTACGGACAGACCGCCGGGGACATCCAGGCCGCCGCCAACGTAGCTGACACCTACATCACCAAATTGGAGGAAATGGGCGATTATACCGCCCTTTCCAACGAGAAACAGAAACAATATCTCAACACCCTGTCTCTGCTGTGCAACGCTGTCCCGGAGCTGGCCGGGTATGTGGACCTGGAGACCGGGGCCATCGAGGGTGGCACCGAGGCGCTGCGGGCTCACACCGAAGCGTGGAAAAAGGACGCCCAGGAACAGGCGCGGCAGGACTACCTGAACGAACTGTACGGTCAGTACAACGACGTGATGAAGGAGGCCGCCGCCAACTCCATCAAGCTCACCGAGGCCCAGATCAAGCTGGAGAACGCCCAGAAGGGCCGTGAGAGCGCCCAGACTAGGATGAACGAGCTCCAGGCCGAGATGAACGCGCAGCTTGACGCCGGGAAGGCGGCCACGGCGGAGCAGGCCCAGGAGTACAACGAGCTGGAGGCCGCTCTCATCGCCTACAACGATGAAATTTATGATGCCCAGGAGCAGATTGACGCCTATTCGGAGGCCGTGGACGCGGACAATGCGGCCATGGCCCAGGCGGAATTTGACGCCGCGGCGGAGGCCATGGACCGGCTGACCGGGGCCACCGACGATCAGGCCGAGGCGCAGGCGGAGCTGGCATCTCAGACCGAAGCCCTGGGCGGAACGATCAGCAATGCGGCGGAAGAAGTCCGGGCGCTGGCGGAGGCGTATGGCGAGGCTTATCACGCCGCCTACGAGAGCGTCAGCGGACAATACGACCTCTGGGACGAGGCTGCCGAGGTGGCGGCGACCAGCGCCGGGGACATCAATGCCGCCCTGGAAAGCCAGGCGGCCTACTGGCAGAACTACAATGCCAATCTGGCATCTCTGTCCGAACGGGCCAACGATATCGACGGGCTGCGGGAGGTCATCGCCAGCTTTGCGGATGGCAGCGCCGAGAGCGTCAACGCCATTGCGGGTATGGCGGCGGCCAACGACGAGGACTTGGCCGCCATGGTGAAGAACTGGCAGGACGTCCAGGCGGAATGGAACACCACGGCGGACAGCCTCGCGCAGCTTCAGACCGACTTCGACACCAAGATGGGTGAGATCGTGGCTGGCATGGAGGAGGATATCGACTCCATGAACTTCAGCGATGAGGCCGCCCAAGCCGCCAGGGAAACCATCCTCAGCTACATCGGCGAGGCTGAGGACCAGCTGCCGGAGGTGGAGCGTGCCTACGGTGAACTGGCCAGGGCGGCCAGAAGGGCGCTCGCGCCGGACCTGCCCAGCCGGACAACAGGGCCCACCGCTATGGTCCAGGCCTATGCCTCCGGCACGGAGAACGCCATGCCGGGCGCGGCCCTGGTGGGCGAGGAAGGCCCGGAGCTGGTGTACTTTGGCGGCGGGGAGCGGGTGATGGACGCCGCCCGGACCTCCACGATCCTGAGCACCGGAGGCAGCGCGGCGCCTGTGTCGATACAGGTATCTTTCCAACTGGGGAGTGCCTCCGGCGATACGGCGGACCAGCTGCGGAGCGCCGGGGACGAGATCGCCGGGCGTATCCGCGAGGTGGTGGAGGACGTGCTGGACCGGAGGCAGGAGGAGCTCGTCAGGAGGCGGTACTGATGGCAAAGACATATACCACCGTGCAGGGCGATATGTGGGATTCCATCGCGTACCGCCAGCTTGGGAGTGAGGCCTATACGGATAAGCTCATGGCTCTGAATCCGAAGTACCGGACGCTGTACACCTTCCCGGCGGGCGTCGTGCTGACGCTGCCGGAGGCGGAGCGGAAGACGGCGAACAGCCTGCCGCCGTGGAAACGGGGTGGCAGCACATGAGCGAGGAAAAAGCCCGCCGTGCTGCGGTCAGCGTGACCTTTGCCGGGACGGATATCACCAAGGATATCAAGCCCTACTTCAAATCGCTGACCTACAAGGACGGCGAGGAGGACCTGGCGGACGATCTGCAGATCGAGCTCCAGGACCGGGACGGGCTGTGGCTGGAGGACTGGCTGAACGACGCCGTGGACGCGGCGGCGGCCGGAAAGCTGACGATCAGCGCGGTCATTGCGCCGGAGAACTGGGGCGGCGGGTCGCTGCCTACCGGTGATTTTGAGCTGGACAGCGTCAGCGCCTCCGGGCCCGGGTCCACGGTGAGCATCAAGGGCACGTCGCTGCCCTTCTCCGCCTCCATCCGGCAGACCAAGAAGTCGCGGGCCTGGGAGTCCTACAACCTCTCCGGCATCGCCTCGGAGATCGCCGGAAACGGCGGGCTGGGGTGTATGTTCGAGTCCGGGAACGACCCCTTCTACGCGCGGCAGGAGCAGTGGAAGGAGAGCGACATCGACTTCCTGTCCAGGCTGTGCCACGACGCGGGGCTGAGCCTAAAGGCCACCGACGGGATGCTGGTCATTTTTGACCAGGCTACCTATGAAGGCAAGGGAGCGGTGCTGACGCTGAAGCGGGCTGGAGGGAAGTACATCAAATACAAGCTGTCCGCCGGTTCCTCCGGAACGCAGTACGGCTCCTGCCGGGTGAGCTATACGGACCCCGGCACGGGGCAGTCGGTGGAGGGGACCGCCAAAGCGGACGGCTCCGACACCGGCAGCAGTCAGTGCCTGGAGGTCAGCGCAAGGGTCAGCAGCGAGGGCGAGGCCAAGGAGCTGGCAGCCAAGCTGCTGCGGCTCCACAACAAATTCGAGCGGACGGCGTCCTTTACCCTGCCCGGGGACCCGGGGCTGGTGGCCGGGGTGACCGTCATGCTGGAGAGCTTCGGCGGGTGGAACGGGAAGTACATCGTCAAGGAGGCCAGCCACACCGTGGACGCCTCCGGCGGGTACACCACCATCATCAACCTGCGGCGAATACTGGAGGGATATTGATGGACGTTGAAAAAATTCTCTCCGGGCTGGTACGGCTGGGGACCGTCACGGCGGTGGACAACGACCAGCGGCTGGCCAGGGTCAAGTTTCAGGACCAAAACCTTCCGTCTGACTGGCTGCCGGTACTCATCAGCTTGGACGTCATGCACTACTACCCGTATGACGATCCACAGTGGACGGAATATGAGACGGAGCACAAGGGCTCAAAAGAGGGCGATCCGGACTACGCGGAGCACCGGCACAAGGTCATCCTCAAGCCCTACATGCCCAAGGTCAATGACCAGGTGCTGACCGTGTTCCTGCCCGTGGATAACGCGGACGGATTCGTGTTAGGGGGTATTCAGCCGTGGAAAGGCTGAAAAATGGGGCCCCCGCGCGAGCCCAGCCGTTAGGCCGCCGTAAGGCGGCCCCAGGCCTAAGCGGGCCAAAGGCCCGCCCACGGCGAAGCGGGTCGCGTGGGGAGAGGACGAGCTCCGGAATGAGTGAGACCTGGCCAAAGGCCAGGGCGAAGGATATGGAGGTGGCGAGGACGATATGGCGGTAGTTGGTTGTTTGGGAGACGTGGTGTTTAGCGCTTCCCGGGAGATGGTACGGACACTGGACAAGTTCAAGTGGTCCGGGTCCGCGCGGTACACCACCCACCAGCGCCACGGAGGAAACGCCCTGACGGAGTTCGTGGGGCTGGACACGGACAAGGTGTCCTTTACCATCACCCTCTCCGCCAACCTGGGCGTGGACCCAATGGCGGAGGCGAAAAAGCTGTGGAAGTATATGCGCGACGGCGAGACGCTGCCGCTGACGCTGGGAGAACACGCCTACGGGCGGTATCGGTGGAGCATCCTCAGCCTGAGCTTTTCCACGCTGGCGTTTGACAGGGACGGGA
This sequence comes from uncultured Oscillospiraceae bacterium, assembly GCA_947589745.1. Classification (GTDB taxonomy): domain Bacteria; phylum Bacillota; class Clostridia; order Oscillospirales; family Oscillospiraceae; genus Pelethomonas. Next base: position 38,638 of record CANQCS010000009.1, on the reverse strand, counting down.
ACCTGTTCGCGGTCCAGGCGGCCGTGAGTTTGCAGGAATATCTGAGGGGGTGACGGGGTGAGCTTTCAGGTGAGAGCGTCGGACCTGGGGAATATCAGGTTCGCGGAGAGTGAGACGGTATCGTCTGTGCTCCAGAATATCGCCGTCATCCTCTCTACGCCCAGGGGCAGCGTGCCGCTGTACCGGGAGTTCGGGCTGGACATGAGCTTCCTCGACAAGCCCATTCCTGTGGCCAGGACCATGATGATCTCCCGGGTCCGGGAGGCCGTCGAGCGGTGGGAGCCTCGGGCCACGGTGGTGAATGTGACGTTTTCGGGGAGCGTTTCCGCGCCGGCGCAGCTGGACCCCGTTGTGGAGGTGGAGATCAACGATGAGTAGAAACACACAGCACCAATTTGTGTCCACGGACGTGGAGGAGGTTGTCTCGGCGGTGACGGCCATGTATGAGGCCATTCTGCACACCACCGTGCGGCCGGCGGACCCGGAGATGCTGTTTATCCGGTGGGTCAGCAGCGTCATCGTCCAGGAGCGGGCGCTGACCAACTACACCGGGAATCAGAACGTGCCCAGCCGGGCCGAGGGCGAGAACCTGGACGCCCTGGCGGAGCTGACCAAGATCCAGGCAAGGCCGGAGGCCAAGCCCTCGGCCTGCACCATGCGGTTCACCATCTCCGAGCCCCAGGAGCGGGTCATTCTCATCCCCGCCGGGACGCGGGTGACAGACAGGAACGCCCTGCTGGTGTGGGAGACAGGGGAGGACCACTACATCCCGGCGGGGAGCAGCTACCTGGACGTGCCGGTCCGGTGCCAGACGGCGGGGACCGTGGGCAACGGGTACGCCATCGGGCAGATCGACACCATCGTGGATGTGTTCGACTACTACCTCAAGTGCGAGAACCTGACCGCCACGGACGGCGGGTCCGACGTGCCCACGGACGATGAATACTACGAGCTCATGCGGGCCAGCATGGACGCCTTCTCCTGCGCGGGAGCGAGGGGAGGATACATCTACTTCGCCAAGCAGGTGAGCACGGAGATCGCGGACGTGGTGGCCAACTCGCCAGAGCCCGGCGTGGTGAAGCTGTACGTCCTCATGGACGGCGGGACGCCGGCGGGGGAGGAGGTCAAGCGAAAGGTCCTGGAGGCTTGCTCCGCCGACGAGGTGCGGCCCCTCACGGACCTGGTGTCCGTGGAGGACCCGGAGACGGTGGACTACGACGTCGATGTCACCTACTACATCAGGTCCGACAGCACCAAGAGCGGCACGGCTATCGCTGCTGCGGTGCAGCGGGCGGTGGAGGAATACACCACCTGGCAGAGCGCCCGTCTGGGCCGGGACATCAACCCCTCTCACCTGATCCGGCTTCTGATGGAGACCGGCGTCAAGCGGGTGGAGGTGGCCAGCCCGGTATTTACCAAGCTGCGGGGCGGACGGCTGACCCTGACGGCGGATATGAGCTACCAGGAGGAGGACGCCGTGCCCCAGGTCGCCAAGGTGGGCAAGGTCACCGTGACCAACGGAGGGGACGAGGATGAGTAGCCACGAGCTGAGCGGGGCGGCCATGCTGGCCGCGCTGCCGCCGCCGCTGCGGCAGGACCCGTCCGTGGCGGCGCTGGCCCAGGCGGTGGCCGATGTGCTGGACCGGAGGCGGGCCGAGATCGACAGCGTGTCGCTGTACGCCCGCATCGACAGCCTGCCGGAGGCGCTGCTGGACATCCTGGCCTACGACTTCAAGGTGGACTGGTGGGACCCCAACTACTCCGTTGAGGAGAAGCGGCGGATGCTGAAGGACTCCTGGCGGGTCCACCGGATGCTGGGGACCAAGGGCGCGGTGGAAATGGCTATTGCCGCCATCTATCCGGGGACGGCGGTGGAGGAGTGGTTCCAGTACGGCGGGGAGCCATACCACTTCAAGCTGACCATCGACTTCACCGGGGAGCCGGACGACCCGGACCGGCGGGAAAGGGTCATGCGGCGGCTGGATTTCTACAAAAATCTGCGGTCCCACGCGGACCGGGTGGAGTTCCGGTCCACCGCCGACACTGCCGAGGGCAAGGCGGTATATGTGCCGTCTGCGGCGTCGTTCAGCGAATCCCCGCTGCCGGAGTGGCGGCAGGACTACGAGTTCCGGGATGCGGTCCAGGCGGTACCGTCCGCGTCGGCCATCAGCGTCACGGAGCTGCCGGAGTGGCAGATGGACTACTCCATGGCGGGCCACGCCGGGCTGGCCGGGGGGTTCTGGGCCATTTCTACCACGACACTACCGCCCTATGAGGGCTGATGAAAGAGGAATACGACTTGTTTGGCATCTGCATCACAAAACAGGGGCTGAGGCTGCTGGCCAAGCTCCATGCGGGGGACACGCTGGAGATCACCCGCGTCATGGTGGGCGGCGGGAAGGTGCCCGAGGGGACCAACCCCAAGGACTTCACCGACCTGGTGAGCCCTATCGCCCGGGCCACGTCCACCGAGCCGGTGGCGGTGGAGAACTCCGTTACGTTTACCGTGGAGTACCGGAGCGACCTGAACGGCGGGCTGGACCGGAACATCCTGGTCAACGAGTACGGCATTTTTGCGCTGGACCCCCAGGACGGGGAGATCCTGCTGTACTACGCCAACCTGGGTGACTACCCGGAGCCGGTGTGGGCGTACTGGGACCACGGGCCCATCTGCTCCCGGCGGTACCCGGTGAGCATCACCGTGGCGGACGGGGTGGACACGGTGCTGGGGTACATCGCCAGCGCCTACATGACGGCGGAGGACGTGAAGGTGTACTGCACCAGCACCATCCTGCCGATGTTCCTGGAGGAAGCGGACAGGCGCATCGCGGCCCACGACGCCAGCGGGGACGCCCACCCGGCGCTGCGGCGGAGCATGACGGAGTTGGACGCACGGCTGGAGCTGCTGTGGCTGCGGTACGGGACCGAGGTCAGCGGGAATCCCTTCACGGTCACCTTCGAGGACCTGGAGGGCGAGACCGTCACCGGCGTGTGGAATCAGGCCGCGGCCAGGGTGGAGTTTTAAGGAGGGGTCAAGATGGCTACAAGACTTGGAGATATGGCGGTAGGGAGTACCGTCAAGCTGAACTTCAATGGGGAGGCGACTGATTTTATCATCGTCCACCAGGGCAACCCATCGCCCTCGCTCTACGACGAGAGCTGCACCGGAACATGGTTGTTGATGAAGGACTGCTACGTGATAAGAGCGTGGCACAAATCCAATGTGAATGATTACGAGAAGAGCGACATTCATGCCTACCTGAGAAACACATTCCTGTATCTGTTCGATTCCAACATCCAGAATGCTATCCAGCGGGTGAAAATCCCCTACCGGCCCGGTAGCGGCGTCAGTAGAAACGTCAACATCGGGGCCAACGGCTTGTCTTGCAAAATCTTCCTTCTCAGCGGCTATGAGGTTGGCTGGAACAATACCGACGAACAGTATTTTCTGGAGGAAGGCGCAAAGCTGGACTACTTTTGGGCCGGGACCAGCAAAGGGGCAGACAACAAGCGCATTGCTAACATGAAGAACGGATCTGCCGTGGGCTGGTGGCTGCGCTCGCCGTGCCCACTCTACGACAGCGGCGCGTTTAGCGTGGACTCCCTCGGCAACTACGGCGAAAGAGAATGCCCCAGAGATTCCGGCGTGCGCCCGGCTCTGATTGTACCATCTTCCCTCTTGGTCTCTGACGATGGTTCCGTGAGCACGAACACCGCCCCCACCACCCCCACCACCATCACCGTCCCCGAGAGCATCCAGGGCGGGACCACCATCGCCCTGAGCTGGAGCGCGTCCACCGACGCGGAGGACAACCTGGCGGGCTACTATGTGGAGAAGTCCGTGAACGGCGGCAGCGTGTGGTCCCAGATCTACCAGGGCACCCTCACCAACACCACCGACAACGTGGCCTTCGGCACCGCCAGCGTCATGTACCGGGTCAAGGCCTACGACACCGAGGGGCTGGAGAGTGGATGGCTGGCCAGCGGCGCGGTGACCGTCATCAACAACCGGGCCCCCACCGCGCCGGGCAGCATCACCGTGCCCATGACCGTCAGCGGCGGGCAGGACCTGACCGTTACCTGGACCGAGGCCGTGGACAGCGACGGGAACCTGGCGGGCTACGAGCTGGAGCGGCAGAACGACGGCGGCGAGTGGAGCAACATCTACAAGGGCGGGGCCCGGAGCTTCACGGACCGCATCGAAAAGGGCTGGAGCTCGGTGGCCTACCGGGTCCGGGCCTACGACAACCAGGAGGCCGCCGGCGCCTGGACCACCAGCGACACCCGGACGGTCATCAACAACACCCCGCCCGCCGTCACCTGCGACAGCGGGAGCGGCACGGACCTGGGGACCAAGGCCGAGGGGTTCACGGTGCAGTACAGCGTGGACGACGAGGACGGGGACAGCGTCACCGTCACCGAGGCCGTGGACGGGGTGCAGGTGCGGCAGTATGCCGCCACGTTGAAGCAGTCCGAGACGTTCGACGTCACCGGGCTGACCTTCCAGAAGGTGCTGAACGGAAAGCGGGAGCTGACCGTCACCGCCAGCGACGGCAAGGCCAGCACGGTACACAGGCTGATCTTCACGAAAGAGGTCACGGCGGCCAGCATCACGCTGGCGGAGCCGATGGAGGCGGACGGGGAGATCACGCTGGCCATCCTGGCGGTGGCGGGCAGCATCCCGGCGGGCGCCAACTACAAGGTGGAGGTCACCAACAACGGCAAGGATGCCGAGCCCACATGGCAGGACGCGACCGCCGAGGTGAAGGGCGGCAGCAACATCGTGTTCACCAACCACAGCAAGACCGGCGGCAAATGGGCGTTCAATTTCAAGGTGAGCGTCAGCCGGGGCGAGAGCGGCCAGGGCGGATACATTACTTCGGTGCAGGGAGGTTTTCAGTGATGGGCGTGAAGTGGGAAAAGCAGTCCGTGGAGGAACTGCGGAAGCGGAAGAGCAGGGCGGAGCTCCAGAAGGAGAATGAGGCGCTGCGGGAACAGGTGGAGAGTTTGGAGGGGCAGCTGACGGATACGCAGATGGCGCTGTGCGATGTGTTTGAGATGCTGGTGCCGGGGGACGATGAAGCGTAAATGACAGAACCGTCCCCGGCGCGGAATGACGCCGGGGACGGTCACGGGATCATCTATTCTTTCAACCTGGTGGGAAGGTCGGAGCGGGCGTAGAGCAGGCGGCGGAACTCCACCGTGTCCCCATCGACCACATAGAACGCCGCGTAGTTTTTGACCTGGATGCGGTAATAAGGGAGGGGCCTGGGCTTGACAGAGGGGTATGGCGCCGCGGCAAGAGGGAACTCCAGAACAGAGAGGACCGCTTTCTCCAGCTCGTCCAAAAAGGCGCTGGCAGCGGCGGGGTTTTGCAGCTTGACGGAGATATAGTCCAATACCTCGGACAGGTCCCGGTCGAAACGCGGGGTGTAGGCGAGCTTATAGGCCATTGATCCGCGCCCTCGCTTTCGAGAACACCTCTTCATGGGAGAGGCGGCGCGGGTCCGCGGCGGCCTCCCGGTCCGCCTCATCCAGAGCGCGCTCCACGGGGTCGATGGCGATCTCAAAGGGGATGCGCTGTTCCCGGACGACCGTCCGTACAAAGAGGTTGACAGCGACGGAGGCGTTCATTCCCACCTCGGCGCAGAAGCTGTCAAACATGCGCTTGATGTCCTCGTCCATGCGGACGCTGAGAGTGACTTGCGGCATTTGCGCCAACTCCTTTCTGCAATCGTATGGACAGTGTAACACAAATTCAAGAAACTGTCAAGATAAAGCCAAACAGTCTGAAAACGAACAGGAGTGATAAGCATGGCTAAGGTGTACGCGGAACTCATCCGCAAGGGGATGAAGACCATCGAGGACGTGCCCGCCCGTCTGCGGGCCGAGGTGGAGGCGCTGCTGGCGGAGGACAGCGATGACTAAGCTCCGCGAGTGGCTTCTGAAAATCTTACTTGGAAAGGAGGTGCCGGTCATGGCGGTGGTGTACGCGACGCTCATCATCAAGGGCAAGAAGACCATCGACCAGGTGCCCGCTCTTATCCGGGAGCAGGTGCAGCAGATCCTGAGTGATCTGGAGGTCGAGGTCCAGGAGTGACCATCTCGGGGGCCGGGCGACCGGTCCCCGCTTCCATTTTGAGAGCTGGAGGATATGACTATGAACATGAAGGATATCCTGGCCGGCGGGGCGTTGCTGGCGGCGCTGACGCTGATACAGATCTCGCCAATCAAGCTCGACCCGTGGACTTGGCTGGCAAAGCTGGCTGCCAAGCTCGCGGGTGCCGTGGGGAGGGCCTTTAACCGCTCACTGATGACCAAGATGACCGAGGTGGAGCAGAAGGTGGACGGCCTGGAGCAGAAGATAGACGCCGTGGAGCAGAAAGTTGACGCAGTCCAGGGCGACGCCCAGGTACAAGCCGCAATCAGCGCCAGGTCCCGCATCCTACGCTTTGGCGACGAAGTTCTCCACGATAGGAAACACACCAAAGACCACTTCGACAGCGTCCTGCGGGATGCCAGGATGTACGAGCGGTACTGCGCCGCGCACCCGGAATTTGAGAACGGAGTGACGGAGCCCACCATCGAGCGCATCAAGGACGTGTACGCCGGGCGGTTGGAAAAGAATGACTTCCTGTAGGGGGTGGGCACATGAAAGGCAAATATGAGGGCAAGCGCGAGCCGTTGAACACCTCCGCAAAGGTGCTTATCCTGCTGGGTACATTCCTGGTCGCGTTCATCGTGGCCATGATCGTGACCTTCTGGGCCAGGGGCTCCGTTCCGGACACGCTGATCCAGTGCGTGCTGGGCGGCAGCGGGGTGGAGGCCCTGGCGCTGGCTGGTATCAAGATATCCAAGGTGATTTCCGGCGGTCGTGCCGGAGGAAAGGATGACAGTGATGAACTGGCTGATTGACAACTGGTTTGTTCTGCTGGCCATCGCGGCGCTGGGCGCTATGGTGGGAGCGTTCATCTGGCGGTTCGGGTCCATGCCCACGCAGGAGCAGACCGCGAAGGTGAAGGAGTGGCTGCTGTGGGCCGTGACGCAGGCGGAGATCGACCTTGGCGGCGGCACCGGGAAGCTGAAGCTGCGGCAGGTGTACGACCTGTTCGTGCAGCGTTTCCCCTGGCTGGTCAAGGTCGTCTCGTTCGAGCGGTTCTCCGAGCTGGTGGACGAGGCCCTGGAGGAGATGCGTAATATGCTGGCCACCAATACGGCGGTCAAGAAGATCGTGGAAGGAGATGCCGGAAATGAATGAAGCTGAACTGCGCAATCGGGTCGTGACGATGGCCCAGAGCTGGCTGGGCGTCAAGGAGGGCTCTGTCCAGCACCAGATGATCGTGGACACGTACAACACCTACCTCCCTCATCCCAGGGGCTACACCGTGAAGTACAGCGACGCCTGGTGCGCGGCGTTCGCAGGCGCGGTGTCCATCAAGGCCGGCGTGACGCAGGTCGTGCCCATCGAGTGCGGCTGCGGCGAGCTGATCAAGCTGGCGCAGAAGATGGGGGCCTGGGTCGAGGATGACAAGCACGTGCCTCAGCCGGGTGACTTCGTGCTATACGACTGGCAGGACGACAAGAAGAAGTATGCCAGCACGGACAACAAGGGCACCCCGGACCACGTGGGCGTCGTGGAGGTGGTGAAGGGCAATGTCATCACCGTCATTGAGGGCAACATGTCCGGCAGTCCGGACTACGTGGGCCGCCGGAATCTTCAGGTCAACGGGCTGTACATCCGGGGCTTCATCTGCCCGAAATACGCCTCCATCGCCGCGAAGTCGCCCCAGGAGGTCACTGTGGAGAACGCCGTGAAGGATATCGGGCTCAGCAGTCCGGACTACTGGATGCAGGTGCTGGAGGGGAAGAGGACCGCCAGCGGGGCCAACATCAAGAGCCTGATGGACAAGTATCATCAGGCGGTAAGTCAGGCGGCGAAGAAGTGAGCGCCAGGTGCGCGAGGGCATAAAGAACCGGGGACAGGCTGGCTGCTTGCCCCCGGTTCTGTTAGCATTTCCCGTTAGCATTTTCGTACAACAAACATATATTTTTCACCACCGAAAGCTTGATTTTACTACATTTGTGGTTTATGGAAAACGGCTGAAACCGTTGCAAATACAAGAAAAACCGGGAACACGTTGATACCCAACGGTTCCCGGTTTGGCGCAGCAGGAGGGATTCGAACCCTCGAACGGCTTTTGACCGTTACACGATTTCCAATCGTGCCCGTTATGACCACTTCGATACTGCTGCATAACTTTCATAGAAAATATGAACTTGTCCAACCGTGACAGCAGATTGAATTATACTAGACTTCCGGCGCAAAGTCAAGAGGGAATTTTCGATTATTGGAAAAATGTTTTGGGGATGATCTGCGCGGAAGGGGAGGTGGCCTCGGCGCCGCCAGCCCTTTCCCGGCGGCGCCCGGCCCCAGGCGGAAACGCCTGGGGCCGGGGCTTTTCATGGGAGCGGCCGTGATTTATCTGTCCGCTCCGGCGGGGAGCCCGCGGTTACTGCATGAAGGTGCCGTCCTTCATCTGCTGGATGTAGTCGTTGTACTTGGCCTGGACCTCCTCGGGGATCAGGTCAGTGTTGAGGGCGCCGGCGGACAGAACGCCGTTCTGCAGGTCGCCGTACAGGACCTCGCCGCCGAAGGTGCCGTCCTCCACCGCCTTGAAGCTCAGGCCGATGAGGGAGGAGTTATCCGTGACCTGGGAGCCGATGATGCAGGGGTTCTGGCCCAGGAAATCGGCGGGCTGGGCGATGTCGTAGACGGTGACGGAGCCGCTGTTGTGCTCGTCGATGGCCTGGCGGGCGCCGGAGTCCACGGCGGAGGCGTCGCCGAAGAACACGTCCGCGCCCTGCTCCATCATGGCGTTGGCGAACTCAATGCCCTTGGAGGAGTCGTCGAAGGAGTTGGCGTACACCGCGTCCAGAGCGGTGACGGTCTTGCCCTCCTGCTGGGCCACATAGGCGGCGGCCTCCTTATAGCCGTTGTACTTGCCCAGGGTGGTGTCCAGCTCCATGCCGCCGATGAAGGCGATGGTGCCGCTCTGGCTCATGAGGCCGGCCAGGGCGCCGGCGATCCAGCCGATCTGCTGGGCGTTGGGCAGCAGGGAGGTGACGTTGCCGTTGGCGGCCTGGCCCGGGGTGTCCTCGCCGCCGTTGAGCAGGGCAAAGCACACGTCGGGATACTCCTCCGCCACCTGGAGCACCGCGCTGGTGTACTCGTTGCCGGGGGCGTAGATCAGGTCGAAGCCCTGGTTGCAGTAGGCCACCATGGCGTCATAGTAGCCGTCCTGGCTCAGGCTGTCGGTGTACTGCATCTCCCAGTTGGAATTGGCCTCCACGGCCGCGGTCAGTTCGGTGTAGCAGGCAGTGCCCCAGCCGCCGTCGTTGATGCTGGAGTTGAGGATGAAGCCGACCTTGTAGGTCTTGCCGTCCCCGCTGCTGCTGTCGCCGCCGCCGGCATTTCCGCCGGAGCTGCCGCCGCTGTTCCCGCCGCCGCAGGCGGCCAGGCTCAGCACCATGGTGAGAGCCAGCAGCATCGCAATGAGTTTCTTTTTCATGTACAAATTCCTCCTTACAAATTTATAACAACCGGTGGTGTTCCGGCTATTATACGGTTCTCCCACTGGAAGTGGACTTCATTCCCGTGCGGGAAATCTAGGTATTGCAGCGCTTTGATACTATTCTCCAATTAGAACCATATATCGTTACCGTGTGAGAAATGTAGGAATTGCAACGCTTTGGCAGCGATATTAAAGTTCTTTTTGATTCTTTTTCTTTCAAGAAAAAGAATCAACGCTCCTCTTTCCGGTAGGGCTTGCCGTTGGCCTTGGGGCCCGCCTTCTTGGAGCCCGCGATGGCCAGGACCACCACCGTGGCCACATAGGGGATCATCTGGAAGAACTGGTAGGGCACGCCCAGGCTGCTGACCTGGAGGCGGATCTGGAGGGCGTCGCACAGTCCGAAGAACAGGCACGCCAGCAGCACGCCGCCGCCGGTCCAGCGGCCGAAGATCACCGCCGCCAGGGCGATGAAGCCGCGGCCGGAGACGATGCCCTCGGTGTAGGTGGTGGAGTAGCAGGTGGTGAGGTAGGCCCCGCCGATGCCCGCCAGGGCGCCGCAGATGACGCAGGAGAGGTACTTGGTGCCGGTGACGTTGATGCCCAGGGTGGCCGCCGCCTTGGGGTGCTCGCCCACGGACTTGTAGTTGAGCCCCGCCTTGCTGCGGTTGAAGAACACGCTGGTGAAGATCACCAGGGCAAAGGTCAGGTACACCATGGGGGTCTGGTCAAAGAGCAGGGGCCCCAGGAAGGGGATATCTTTCAGCCCTGGGATGCCGATGCCCCGCATCAGCTCCACCTGCATGAGGGAGCTGCCGTTGCCGAAGGCGACCCGGTAGATGAAGGACGCCAGGGCCGGGGCCAGCAGGTTGATGGCCATGCCGTAGACCGTGTGGTTGGCGCAGAGGGAGACGGTGGCGAAGGCGTAGATCATGTTCACCAGGATGCCCGCCGCGGCGCCCGCCAGGATGCCCACCCAGGTGCTGCCGGTGGTGTAGGTCAGCATGAAGCCCGCCAGGGCCCCGATGGCCGCCAGGCCCTCCAGGCCGATGTTCACCATGCCGGCCCGCTCAGAGTACAGCTCCGCCAGGGCGATGAGCAGCACGGGAACGCACATGCGCACGGTAGCCAGGATGATACTGGAGATCGCGGAAAGGTTCATACTCACTTGCCCTCCTTTTCCTTTTTCCCGGACACCCGGAGCCGAAACGCCTCGAACTCCGGCAGCTTCGTCAGGGCCATGCCCGCCACGGAGAAGACGATGACCAGCGCCTGGATGATGTCGGAGACGCTGGTGGGGACGCCGGTGGCCACCTGCATGGAGGTGGCGCCCACCCGGAGGGCGGCGAAGAAGATGGCCACGATGATGGTGGCGATGGGGTGGAGCTGCCCGATGAGGGCCATGGCCACGCCGTCAAAGCCGTAGCCGCTGCCGTAGCCGTTGATGAGCCGGAACTGGGTGCCCAGCAGGTCAGACGCGCCGCCGAGTCCGGCGATGGCCCCGGAGATCAGGAAGCTCATGAGGATGTAGCGGTTCACCGGGAAGCCGTTGAAGCGGCTGGCCGTCATGTTCAGGCCCACCGCCCGCAGCTTGAAGCCCGGCGAGGTCCAGTAGAGGAAGTAGTACAGCAGGAGCCCCACGCCCAGGGCGATGATCAGCGCCCAGGTGAAGCGCATCCCGGGGATGACCCGGCTCAGCTTCAGGGTGTCGTCCACCGACGGGGTCTGGGGGGTGTTGGCGTCCCGGATCCAGCTGGTGTAGATGACGCCCATGAAGAGGGTGGCCACGTAGTTGAGCATGATGGAAATGATCATCTCGTTGAGGCCCCGGGTGATCTTGAGGATGCCGGGGATCATGCCCCAGAGGCCGCCGGCCGCGATGCCCACCAGCAGGGCCAGCAGGATGCCGCCGATGCCCTTGGCGCCGGAGAGGTGCACCGCGCAGAAGGCCGCCGTGGCGCCGATGAGGAACTGGCCCTCGCCGCCCAGGTTGAACACGCCGCACTTATAGGCGAAGCAGGCGCAGAGGGCGGTGAAGATCAGGGGCGACGCCCGGTTGAGGGTGGTGCCCACGCTGGCCACGGTGCCGAAGGCCCCCTGGAACAGCGCCGCCATGGCGGCGAAAGGATTGGCCCCCAGGCACGCCATGATGATGGCGCCGATGACGAACGCCAACAGGATCGAGAGCACGGGAACCAGGAAACCGGTCAAGGATCTTTTCAGCTTTTCCATCTCTCTTCGCCCCCCCTTACTTGCCGGTCATGGCCAGACTGATCTCCTGGATGGGAGGATTCTGGCCGGAGTATTCGCCCATGATCTGGCCCTCAAAGATGACCAGGATGCGGTCGCTCATTTCCAGGATCTCGTCGAAGTCTGCGCTGATAAGCAGGATGCCCACGCCCTTGTCCCGGGCCTCGATCATCTGATCGTGGACAAAGCGGGTGGCGCCGATGTCCAGGCCACGGGTGGGGTGGACCGCCACCAGCAGCTCCGGCCCGGACTCCAGCTCACGGGCCAGGATGACCTTCTGCTGGTTGCCGCCGGAGAGGCTGCGGACGTCCTGGTCCACGGAGGTGCACCGGATGTCGTACTCCCCCGCCAGCTCCAGGGCGTGGGAGCGGATGGCCTTGGGCCGGAGGAGGAGCCCCCTGCCCTTGCTGAACCGGCCGGAGCCGGTGGCCTTCAGCACCAGGTTGTCGGAGATGCTCATGTCGCCCACCAGTCCCTGGAGGTTCCGGTCCTCGGGGACGTGGGAGACGTTGTTTTCGATAAAGTCCGAGGGGTCAAAGACGGAGACCTGCTTCCCCTTCAGGGACAGCGTCCCCTTCTCCGGCGCGATGACGCCGGTGATGACCTGGGCCAGCTGGGTCTGCCCGTTGCCGTCCACGCCGGCGATGCCCACGATCTCGCCGGGCCGGACCTCCATGGTGATCCCCGCCAGGCCGTTGTGCTTGGACTGCTCGTGGTAGCGGACGCCGTCCAGCTTCAGCACCGGCTGGCCGCCGGCCTGCTTCTTCTCGTACTGGGAGCTGGACAGCTCCCGGCCGATCATCAGGTTGGCCAGCTTCTGGCCGTCGGTCTCGCTGCACTTGACGGTGGTGACCACCTCTCCGGCCCGGAGGATGGTGATGCGGTCGGAGATGTGCAGCACCTCCCGCATCTTGTGGCTGATGAAGATGATGCTCTTGCCCTCGTCCACCAGCTTGTGCATGATGGCGAAGAGGCCCTCCGCCTCGATGTCGGTCAGCGCCGCCGAGGGCTCGTCCAGAATGAGGAGCTCCGCCCCGTGGTACAGGGCCTTCAGGATCTCCACGCGCTGCTGGGCGCCCACGGCGATCTCGGTGATGAGCTTGTCCAGCTCCACGTCCAGGCCGTACCGCTCCGACAGCTCCAGGATCTCCCGCCGCCGGGCCTCCCGGTCGATGAAGACGCCCTTGGACCGCTTGTCCCCCAGGATGATGTTCTCGAACACCGTCATGGCCTCCACCAGCATGAAGTGCTGGTGGACCATGCCGATGCCCAGCTTCACCGCCTGGCTGGGGGAGTCGATGCGTTCCTCCTTCCCTTTGAAGAAGATCTTGCCCTCCGTCGGCTGATAGAGGCCGATGAGTATGTTCATCAGCGTGGATTTACCGGCGCCGTTCTCCCCCAGGATGGTGAGGACCTCTCCGCGATTGACCGTCAAATTGACATCCTTGTTCGCGTAGAAGCTGCCGAACCGCTTGCTGATGTGCTCCATGCGCAGCATTTCTTCCAACGTGTGATCCCTCCCTTATTCTTGACTCCCGTTCATTCCCGAGAGCATCAGTTCCTTCCGCTCCTGGAGCGCGTAGATGGCGTCCTCCGCCCAGGAGTACTGGCGCATGAACTCCCCCTGGAACTCCAGGCAGGCCTCCATGTCCCCCCGCATGAACCGCTGGTAGTCCGAGTCGGCCAGCTCCATCCGGATGTACAGGCTGCCCCGCTGGCGGACCAGCAGCTCCCCGGCCCCGCAGCCGGACAGGGTGTCCGCCAGCTCCTTGATGACCCGGCGGTAGCCGGTCTTCTCCGTGGTGGTGAGCACGTTCTCCCCCCACATATAGGCCACCATGTCGTGGATGGACAGGGGACTGCCGTTCCGGAAGACGCACAGGGCCAGCAGCTCCTTGGCCCTGGCGGAGCGGAAGTGGACCGGGCTGCCGTCCAGCAGCATGTCGAAGCTGCCGAAGGTCTGAAAGTACACCCGCTTCCTCTGCCGCTGGCGGAAGAGCCTGGCCCGCTCCATCACGTCGGCGATGTCCTCCTGGTCGAAGGGCTTGAAGATGATGTAGTCCGCCTTCATCTTCAGCGCCTCCACCGCGAAGCGGGGGTGTGCGGTGGCGAAGACGATGATGATATCCGAGCGCAGCTGCCGCATCTGCTTGGCCAGCTCGATGCCGTTCATGCCCGGCATGTCGATATCCAGGAGCGCGAAATCCACCTCGTGGGCCCGGACGTAGGCGATGGCCTCCGCGGGGTCGGTGAACTTTCCCACGATCTCAAACTCCGGCATATCCGCGCACTTCAGCTCAAAGAGCTGGAGATCCAGCAGCATGTCGTCCACAAGGATGGTCTTCATACGCTCCCCCTGTTCCGCGGAAAGAAACCTCCAGCTTGCCGCCTGTTCCCTCGGGAAAAATACGGCATCCTCATTATAACAAACAAAGCGTACGGAAACCGTACGCTTTGCCCGATCAATCCATATTTTTTTCAATTTTGTGCAGGGACAGGCAGACCGTGGTCCCGCGGCCGGGGGCGCTGACGATGTGCATATGGCACCCGGAGAACTGGGCCAGCCGCTTTTTCACATTGGGCAGGCCCACGGACCGCTCCCCCTCCGGCGGGGCGTCCGGGTCGAAGCCCACCCCGTCGTCGGCTACGGTGACCACCCAGGCCTCCGCCTCCTCCCGGAGGGAGATGGTGACGGTGCCGCCGCCCACCTTGGGCCGGATGCCGTGGAGGATGGCGTTCTCCACGATGGGCTGGATGGTGAGGGCGGGCATGAGAAAGTCCACGTCCGGCACGTCGTACACCACCCGCAGCCGGTCCCCCAGCTGCTCCCGGTTGATATCCGCGTAGGCCCGCACCGCCCGCATCTCCTCCCTGAAGGACACCTGGCCGCTCCGGCTGGTGATCATGTCCAGGTTGAACCGCAGATACCGGGAGAAGTCCCCGGCCATCTTGTAGGCCGCCTCCGGCTTCATCACGATGAGGGCCTGGAGGGCGCTGAGGGTGTGGTAGAAGAAGTGGGAGCTGATCTGGCTGAGGAGCATGTTGGTCTGCTCCCGCTCCAGCTGCTGCCGCAGGTCCCGGATCTGCCGCACCGACTCCTCCCGCTCCATCCGCCGGACCTTGCCCACGGCGTGGACCGCCAGGGCCGCCAGCAGGCTCACCAGCAGGCTGCCCGCCAGGCTGGCCCACAGGCTCCCCCGCCGGTACCAGGGGGTCAGGGAGGAGATATCCAGGGTCCAGTTGGCGTTGAAGAGGGGCATCTCCCGCCGGAACCCGGCGGCGCCCTCCACCAGGGGCAGCTCCGTGGCCAGGATGGTCTGCTCCTGTCCGTCGTCGGGGTTGATGCGCCAGATGCGGCAGGCGCAGCCCTGGGCGTTGACCTGCTGGATGGGGCTGTCCGCAAAGATGTCGGGGTAGTCCAGGGTCACGGTGACCAGGCCCCAGTACCGCTTCCCGCCGGCGCCGTCCTCCAGGTAGACCGGCAGGCGGCCGCAGACCCCCAGGCCGCCCTCCACCATCTCGAAGGGACCGGCCAGGATCAGCTCGCCCTTGCGGATGGCCTCCTGGGCCTCCCAGTTGCCGAAGCCGGCGCTGTTCATGTCCAGGCCGATGACCGGCTCGTTGCCCTCCAGGGGGAACACGCCCTCCACGATGCCGCCGGGGGCGAAGATGACGCTGCGGACCGCGTCCTCCCGGAGCAGGCCCTCGGCGATGGGGGCGAAGTGGTCGAAGCTGCCGCCGGTGGCCATCAGATGGGCCTCCAGCACCTTGGTCTTCTCCATCTGCCGCAGCAGGGTCTCGTAGGTCTCCGACTCCACAGTCCGGGCGATGTACTCCATCCGCAGCAGCTCCCCCCGGGTCTGCTGGACCTGGAAGAAGGCCACGAACGCCAGCAGCAGAAGAAAGGTCAGCAGAAAGGCCGCCGCGGCGGAGGCCAGGCCGGACCGGCGGGGCGAGCCTGCCGCCGGCTTCGCCGCGGGTCCCTCCCGGGTGCGGTCAGCCGTTGCCGTGGTTGTCCGGGTCCCAGAACCCCTTGTGGACCTCGGCGGCCTCGGCCTCGAACTCCTCGAAGGGCCCCAGGAGCTCGATGTTCTTCTGGCCCGCCGCGATCACCGCCTCCGCGCCCATGGCGAAGGTGGGGTTCTTGTCGTCGGCGCCGGTGAGCTCCAGCAGCTTGCGCTCCGTGGCGCCGAAGACGATGTGGCCGATGTTGGCCCAGTAGATGGCGCCGGTGCACATGGGGCAGGGCTCAAAGGTGGTGTACAGGGTGCAGTCCCACAGCTTCTTCCGGTCAAAGGCCGCGCTGGCCCGGGAGGCCAGCATCCGCTCGGCGTGGGCGGTGGCGTCGTGGAGGTCGCCCTCCGCGTTGCCCTGCTCCATGATGACATTTCCCTCCCGGTCCACCAGGATGGCTCCGAAGGGGGTGTTGCCGCCCGCACGGGCCCGCTTGGCCACCTCGTTGGCCTTGCGCAGGTAAGCGATATGATCCATCAAATTTCTCCTCCTCGTTTCCTTGTGTGCGTCCCCGGCCGGGCCGGGGCTGTCTGCATTGTACCATGCCGGGACCGGTTTGGCAAGAGGGAGGCCGGCGGCCGCATGACCGGCGGGGCAGGGGGCGGAGCCCCGGCGTCCGGGAGAAAAAGTAAAATTCCCTCTTGACAGCCGGGTTTAACGATGTTAAACTATCGTTAGTCTACAACCGTTAAACCAACGGGTAAGGAGGTCATCTTATGGACGAATCAAGACTGGGGACCATCGAGACCCGCTTTGCGGAGCTGCTGTGGCGCAGCGTGCCCATCCCCTCCGGGGAGCTGGTGGCGCTGTGCCGGAAGGAGCTGGACTGGAAGAAATCCACCACCTATACCATGCTCCGCCGCCTGTGCCAGAGGGGGCTGTTCCAAAACGAGAACAGCGTCGTCACCGCCCTGGTGAGCCGGGAGGAGTTCTACGCCCGGCAGAGCGAGCGGTTCGTGGACGATACCTTTGACGGGTCCCTGCCCGCGTTTCTGACGGCCTTCACCTCCCGGAAGGGACTGAAGGAGGACGAGGTCCGGGAGCTGGAGAAGCTCATCGAGAAATACAGGGGGTGACGGCGGAATGGGACTCCTTGGCCTGATACTGAAATTCTTTGGAGAGGTGATCTGGGGGATCCTTGGGATCATAGTGAACTTCCTTGGCGGGATACTGTACGTCGTTGGATGGATAGCCATTCACCTCATTTACCGCATCCTGTCTATGGAGATCTTTGATATGACCGCCAGCCAGTTCTTTTTCCGCTTCCTCTCTCTGGAGCTCAGCGCGCTGCCGGTGCTGGGCGCGGTGCTGCTGGTGCGGTGGCTGCTGAAAAAAACGCCCCGGCGGGCGGTGTGCCTGCTGTGGATGGTGCTGTGGCTGCGGCTGCTGGTGCCGTTTACCATCGAGGTCCCCTGGGGCCTGACGGCGAGGCCGGACACCTTGGAGGAACCGGCCGCCGCTTCCATGGAGGTATCCCTTCCCGACACCCTGGACGCCGCCCAGCAGTCGGTGGGCGACGCGCTGGCCGGCGGCCCGGGGACCATCTGGGTCCAGACGGAGGAGCCGCCCGCCGGCGGCGGGGAAACGGACGGCACGGAGGACGCCGGGGTGCCGCTGACCCGTGGCGAGGTGTGGCTGCTGGTATGCACCCGGATATGGGAGGCCGGCATGGCGGCGATGTTCCTCTACAGCGCCGTGTCCCTGATCAGGCTGCGGCGCCGCCTGGCCGGGGCGGTGCGGCTGGAGAGGAACGTGTACCTGTCCGACCGGGCCGGGACGCCCTTTGTGCTGGGCCTGCTGCGGCCGAAAATTTACCTGCCCTCCGATCTGCCGGAGGAGGACCGGGAACTGATCCTCCGCCACGAGCGGGCCCACATCCGGAGCCGGCACCACCAATGGAAGCCCCTGGCCTTCCTGGCCCTGGCGGTCCACTGGTTCAACCCGCTGGTGTGGCTGGCGTTCTACCTGTTCGTGTGCGACCTGGAGGTGGCCTGCGACGAGGCGGCCACGGCAGAGCTGGACCGGGAGGGGAGGGCGGACTACGCCGCCGCCCTGCTGCGGCTGTCCGCGCCCATGCCCCGGCGGGCGGTGCTGAGCGCGCCCCTGGCCTTCGGCGAGGGGGACCCCAAGGGGCGGATCATGCGGGTGCTGACCTTCCGGCGGCCCGCGGCCCGGGTCGCCGCGGCGGCGGTGGTCCTGGCGGCGCTGCTGGGCGGCCTCCTGTTCACCAGCCGCAACGCGGCGGAATATCCCCTGGGGGCGGAGTACCGGGTAGAGAAATGGGCCTTCACCAGCTTCGTACCCCAATTCTACTGGGATCCGCCGGAAATCATCGTCTCCGGGGACTACCACCTGTGGATAGCGGATGATCGCTGGAGGAAGGGGAAGCTGACGGACCAGGGCCAACTGGAGAGCTGTCACCTGACCCGGAGGGAGCTGCTGAGCTGCTGCAATGGCGGGGATTTTGACAAATATTGGCAGGGCGACAGACCCGGCCAGATCGCCCAGGCGTGGCGGATGCAAAATGGTGGCTACATGCTCTTCCGCACCACCGACGGGGATACCTGGCTGGCCTATGGCACTGGGGACCCCAGTGAGTGGGGACTCTTCGGGGAGGGAGTCTTCGGGGAAGGACGCCCCAATGTGCATTGGATAGCGAAGCTGGAGCGGGACACCGAGGCGAGCCTGGGCCGCTACTTCAGCAAGGACGAGGCCCTGGCCCTGGGCAGCGGCATCAATGCCACCATGCGCGGCACCCTGGAGTGCGGTGAAAAGACGTCGGCCTATGTGGACTACTGGTACTCCCCGGACAGCGGCGCGGGCTTCGCCGTCTATGAGGGCGGGGACCGGGGCGTGCTCCTGGCCCGGGACCGGTCGGAGTTCGTGCAGCGGACGCAGCTGTACGACTTTTCCGCGGACGAGCTGACAGCTCCCACGGGCGGGATGACGGAGGTGGCAGCCGGCAGCGGGGTCTACACCCTGCCGCTGGGCCTCTCTCTGGAGTATGACGGCAAGAACGAGACGCGGACCCCGGTGCTGTGCCTGAACGAGAACATCCGGGACATCCAGCGGACCGCCACGCGGGCCGATGGGACGGTGCTGTCCCAGGAAAGGGACAGCGTCATGGGCCGGGGCGTGGTCTTTTTCACCGCCCTGCCGGACACGGCGGGACAGGAGGTCACGGTGACCTACCAGCTCTACAACGATCTGGGGAACGAGATCTTCTATGACGGGGAGGGCCTGGAGCAGACCGATACGTCCGGGTCCTGGACCATGGACGGGCAGGGCCCGGAGCGGGCCAGCACGTTCGATTTCTGGGCTGTGGACGGGCAGGCCCCGGACGGCACACCCTACTCGCTCTCTGACGGAGAGTTCCTCTACGGCTCCACGGAGTACGACAGACAGACACTGATACAGCGGCTGCGGGATGTAAATATAGGGAAGATGACGGGCCTCAAACCGGTGGGACAGTACATCGTGCTGGAGGTGGACTATGGCACCAAGTATTACGTCTTTGACACGGAGACGCAGGGATTTATCAAGAGATTCCCGGGCACCTGCCTCGTCTGGCAGGGGGACGACCTGCATACCGCTGTCTACGCCTCCGAGGACCAGGTGTTCACCTACGACGGCGACCTGCTGGCGGACCTGGAGCTGGAGGACGGGGCGTATATCCGGGACCTGGCGTTCACCTCCGGCGGCACACAGCTTCAGGTGACCGCGGAGCTGCCCTCGGGGGAGAGGCGGACGGCGGCCGTGGATCTCAGCGCTCCCCGGCCCGGCGCCGCCGTGGAGCCCGCCGCGCCCACGGAGGCTCAGGTCCTGGCCCTGCGGGAGCAGGTGGAGGCGGGCATGACGGAGGAGGAGACCGCCAGGCTGCACGACATCATGTTCGCGGCGAACAACTGGTTCGAGCATGAGTATTTTTACAACGACCTCTTTGATCACCTCAGCGACCCGGAGGACCTGTACTGGAACTATTTTGAGCAGACCGGCGAAATCCAGATTGGATGGGCGGTGAGCGGCTCCATCGACCAGGCCGCCGTCCGTGAGCGGGAGGGCCTCACGGAAAAGGAGTTCTATGAGAAATACGGCACAGGCGTAGTGACGACCAACGATCACACCCTCGACGACTTCATCGCCGTGCTGGAGGAGCTGAAGGGCAGCGTGAAGAGCGGCCTGCTGGACAGCGACCTCGACAGGATGAAGGACCTCTGCGCCCAGGCGAAGGAGACGCACGACTACCTGTACGTCAACGAGCTTTTCCGGATGCTCCACGATATGGAATACTTCCTACTGCGGTACGGTATCACCGACGTGGGGCCCTATGTGTCGGATACCTCCTGGCTGTCCACGTACTTCGGCAGCCTGTCGGTGTGGCAGGACGCCGCAGCCCTCAACATATGATAATAGGGCGGCGGTCCCTTGCGGACCGCCGCCCCCCGGAAGTGAAAAGTCCTGCGGGATTATTCCGCAGGACTTGATATCCGAACTATTCCGCCTCTTCCAGCGCCACGGCCTCCACCGCCCAGCCCAGCTTCTCCATGCCGCCGGGGCCGATCAGGTCCGACAGCTCCCCGCAGCTCAGGCGCAGCTCCACGCTGCCCATGGCGTAGGGCCCCAGGGCGTAGGGGGAGAAGATGACGGTCATGCCGTCCGCGTCGAACAGCACCGCCGCCGAGGTGTCCCACAGCTGGATCACATCCCGGTAGTCCGGCCAGTAGCCGGCGGTGTACTGTTCGCCCATGCCGTCGGCCTTCTGGATAAGCAGCTCCGCCGCCCCCGCGTGGAATCCCCCCGGATCGTCGGCGATCTGCACCGGGGCGATGAACTGGGCGGCGGTGAGATCGAAGGTCAGGCTGCCCGTGGTGGAGTTGGGGTGGGCGCCGCCGGTGTTGTAGTAGAAGTTCTGACGGACGGAGACGACGCTGCCGCAGAGCGTAGTCTCGGAGGACGCTTCCTCACAGTAGGGCAGGCCGATGGTCTGCTCTTTTTCATAGTCGTAGACCTCCCGGGCGTAGGAGGCCACCTCGCCATTCGCCTTGGCGGTGCTGAACAGCTCCTCCAGCCGGGCGTTGAAGGTTTCCACATTCCGCTCCGCCAGCTCCCGGTCCGCAGTTGAGAGGGCGTCCGGGTTGGCCACCTCCAGGGCCTGCCAGCCGTAGTCCACGTAGGCCAGGAGGGTGCCGTCCTCGTGTACATAGTCCTCGTGGAGGGAGCGGTCCGTAAACCGGTATTCCGGCGCCTCCGTGGGCGGGGCCTCCGGCGCCGGGGCGGTATCCGCCAGGCCGGCATTGGGGAGCAGCATGGCGGGCTGGTTGTTCATGGTGTTGACGATGGAGCTGGCGCTGCTCTTGCCGCAGGCCATCAGCAGGACCAGGACGGCCGCCAGCAGGCCCGCCAGCGCGAGCCGTCGTTGTTTCATAGGTTCCTCCTCTCCGGTCAGAGCATCACCGGGGCAGAGGTGTAGTCCGCCTCCGGCATTGCCTGAGCCAGCGTGGGATAGGCCAAGGTATACAGGTCCGTTAGCCGGGCCTCCCGGTCGAACGAGGTCTGGACCGGCCCCTCCATGGCCCGGATGTGGCCGGGCCTCACGATGACGGGCAGGGAGGCGGTGTCCCGCATCCGGGCCAGCAGAGCCCGCCCGGCGGCCGTGGCCCCCAGCACCCGTAGATAGGGCGGCGTCTCGCCCTGGGCGGCCTGGGGAACGCCCAGCCAGCTGTGCAGCAGCATCCGCCGCAGGCGGGCCATGGGGTAGCGCTTCGTTTTGGCGGCGGCCAGGATATCCTCCAGGGAGCACCCGGACCGCACCGCTTTGTAGAATCGGTGGTAGAGCCCCTCGCCGCCGCCGTCGTAGGGGCGGAAGTCCTCCTCGGACATGGCGCGGAGCTTTGCCAGCACCGCCCGCTCACAGTTGTGAAGCGTCACCGGGGCGCGGCCCGCGGCCATCTCCCAGTCCAGCAGCGCCGCGGTGGTCTCCGGGACGCAGTCCCGCCAGTTTCCTCCCGCCAGCAGCAGGCCCCGGATGGCGGAGGCGGAGGGAAAGTCCCCCAGGTCCCCGCTGTCGTGGCCCGCGCCCACCCGGGGCAGGGCCACCGGCACGATGGCGCTTTTTTGCGCGTTCAGGGCCCGCAGGTACTCCACCGCCAGGGTGTCGTTGGGGCGGCTCAGACAGTCCGCGGCCCGGCCGCCGGCCAGCTCCCGCACCGCCGCCTCCCGGGCGGCGGCGAAGGTCATGCCCCCGCCGGTATGGCGGCGGAGCGCGGCGCGGTACGCCCCGCTGTCCACGCAGTCCGCCGCGGCCTGAAGGGGGGCAAGGTCCCCGCTCTCGCTGCCGAACACCAGGTGGGTTACCACCCCGGCGGCGGCCAGCGCGGCCGCGCCCCCCTGGGCGAACCGCTCCGCCGTGGCGGCGGACCAGGGCATGGGCAGCTCCAGCACCAGGTCCGCGCCGCCCCGGAGGGCCATCTCCGCCCGGGCGAACTTGCCGGCGATGGCCAGGTCCCCCCGCTGGACGAAGCTGCCGCTCATGACGGCCACCACGGCGGTGTCCGCCCCCAGGCGGCGGCGGAGCTCCCGGAGCTGCCAGGCGTGGCCCAGGTGGAACGGGTTGTATTCCGCGATGATGCCCGCCACGGCCATGCTCCGCCCCTCCTTCCGCCATACAGCCGGAGAGCTTTTTGAGAAATTTTAGAAAAACTTCTAAAAAAATGGTTGCCTGACCGGCGAGAATAGGCTACAATATGGACGGTACTATTTTACCCGTGTCCCGCGCAAAAGGCAAGTCACAGTGCGGAAACAAAAAATAACAAAACAATGACAACGTTAGGAGAGAACCAGACATGAAAATCCTCATTATCAACGCCGGCAGCTCCTCCCTGAAGTACCAGTTCATGGAGTCCGAGGGCGGCGAGGTCTTCGCCAAGGGCCTCTGCGAGCGCATCGGCATCGACGGACGCCTGACCCACAAGGTCCCCGGCCGCGAGGACGTGAAGCTCGACATCCCCATGCCCACCCACAACGAGGCCATCCAGGCCGTGCTGGACATCATGGTGGACCCGGAGAAGGGCGTCATCTCCAGCGTGGACGAGATCGCCGCTGTCGGCCACCGCGTCCTCCACGGCGGCATGGCTTTCACCGCCAGCTGCATCATTGACGACGCCTGCATCGAGGCCATCAAGAAGTGCATCCCCCTGGGGCCCCTCCACAACCCCGCCAACCTCATGGGCATCGAGGCCTGCCAGAAGATCATGCCGAACACCCCCCAGGTGGCCGTGTTCGATACCGCTTTCCACATGACCATGCCCCCCAAGGCCTACATCTACGCCATCCCCTACGAGTACTATGAGAAGGACGACGTCCGCCGCTACGGCTTCCACGGCACCAGCCACCGCTATGTGTCCGCCCGGGCCATCGACATGCTGGGCAACCCGGAGCACAGCAAGGTGATCTCCTGCCACCTGGGCAACGGCTCCTCCCTGGCCGCCATCGTGGACGGCAAGGTCGTCGATACCTCCATGGGCCTGGGGCCCCTCGCCGGCTTCCCCATGGGCACCCGCTCCGGCGACGTGGACGCCACCATCCTGGAGTACCTGATGGGCCGCTACAACTACAGCATCAAGGAGATGCTGAACATCCTCAACAAGAAGTCCGGCGTGCTGGGCATCTCCGGCGTCAGCTCCGACTTCCGCGACCTGGACGCCGCCGCCGCCGAGGGCAACCAGCGCGCCCAGCTGGCCCTGGATAAGTTCATCTACGAGGTCAAGAAGTATATCGGCGCTTACGCCGCCGCCATGGGCGGGGTGGACGCCATCATCTTCACCGCCGGTATCGGCGAGAACTCCATGGACCTGCGCCAGAACATCTGCGATGGCCTGGACTACATGGGCGTGAAGATGGACGCGGAGAAGAACCGTGTCCGCGGCAAGGAGGCGGACGTGTCCGCCGAGGACTCCAAGGTCAAGATCTTCATTATCCCCACCAACGAGGAGCTGATGATCGCCATGGACACCGCCGAGCTCTGCAAGAAGTAAGCGCGTCCGGTACGGTAATATGTAATTGCTTTCCCGACATAGAAAGAGGCTCCATCCGATTCGGATGGAGCCTCTTTATCAGTGTTTATACGATCTTCCCGTACTTCGTTACCGTGCGGAATGCACATGTACGATAGAGAAGCACAACAGCAAAACAAACACAGCCAGTCGTCCCACTATTCCGTATAGCAAAGACAGAAAGAAGAATGATAGGCTTTCATACAGAAATCATCTGAATACAAAGAAAGTTTTACAACTATATGTTACCATTAGTGTAAAAACTATGGCACATCTCATTTTTTAAGAGTTCTCTCAACAAATGCGATGTAGACATTTCTCTTTGCCCAATGTATTATAAATGCAAGTTCTGTAATACAAGTTTGCAAAGGGGTAAGCCAATGAATCATATTTTTATAGACAACCTGCGCCGCTTGCGTGCTGACAAAAAGCTGACGCAAGAGCAGGCAGCCCTACGGCTGGGTGTAAGCGCACAATCCGTATCTCGGTGGGAGTGCGGTACAACGATGCCTGACATCATGCTGCTTCCAGAATTGGCGCGACTCTATGGCGTAACCGTTGACGATCTCTTTCGGCAGCGGCCTTCCGCCTATGACAATTATGCGCAACGGTTAACTGCCATGTTCTCGGAAAGCCGGAATCCAGATGATTTTGCTATAGCTGTTTCTGAGTTTGAAAAGCTTCGTCATTCCGGCAATGAAACACCGAATGATCTTCGCATGGAGGGCATTCTACACCAGTACATGGCTATTCATTGCATTCTCCGGGCCGTGACGCTATTTGACGAGAGCATCGAATATGCACGTCGTCTCAGTGATAGTATAACGCTCTGGAAAGCTCGTCGGCAAAAGGCATACTTCCTTAGCAGAATTGGCCGTGGTGACGAAACAATACGCGAACAACTGGATGCTATTGAAACAGGTACAGCAAATTCACAAGAATGGATATTGTTAGTTGCTGCATATCTTTATAATAATGATGTTCAGGCGGCTTATGACTGGTTTTTGCAAGCTGCACAGCACTTCCCTGAGGAAGCGATGCTTTTCGTTTTTGGCGGCGATGCCTGCAGAAAGCTGGGTCGCACAGAGGAAGCGTTTCAGCATTGGGATCAGGCTCTGAAGCTGGATGGTACACTTAGGGATGCGAAATTATCGAAAGCCGCCTATTATGATGAACTCGGGCTATATACCGAAGCTTATAATTTATGGTGTGAGATTATCGAGGATTTAAAAAGAGCTGGTTATGAGTCAGAAATAGCATACCCGCTTGCTCAGGCAGAAAAATGTAAAGAGAAGCTACACATCCATTAAATGATAAGCAGGACAACTGTGGTCATAGTCGCTATTTATGATGTTCCGGCTTTGCAACCGGAACACATTCTTTCATTATAAAATTGAATATCGCAATACCCACGAGCGATAGGAAAGCAGGAAATCAGAAACGGTTCACTAATTTCGGTTATCGCCCTTTCACCTATTTAAACAATCCAGCTTTCGATTTCTCTTACCGCTTTTCAAAATTTTGATCTGCCTTTATCATACCATATTTCGTCTGCCACTGCATGGAAGGAGAGAGAAAACATTGAAAAAGGATCAGATATTGCAAGGGCCCCCGGACGGGTAATTTGCCGTCCGGGGGCCCATACTATTTTCCAAAGAGAGCTTGTGCTTTAGGAGGAATCGTTATGCTCACCGGAAAGGTAGCCGTCGTCACCGGCGGCACCCGCGGCATCGGCAGGGCCGTGGTAGAGAAGTTCCTGCGCAATCACGCCCACGTGGTCCTCTGCGGCTCCCGGCAGGCCACGGCGGACCGGGCGGTGGACGAGCTGAAGACTGTGGACCCGTCCTGGTACGTGGAGGGCATCGCCCCGGACCTGACCCGGTATGAGTCCGTAAAGGGCGCCTTTCAAAGCGTGCTGGAGCGCCACGGGCACATCGACATCCTGGTGAACAACGCCGGGGTGTCCTCCCGGGAGCCCTTCGCGGAGTACACCCCGGAGCTGTTCCGCCGGGTGATGGCGCTGAACGTGGAGTCCGTCTTCCACTGCACCCGGGCCGTCTATGAGGCCATGGCCGCCCAGGGCGGCGGTGTTATCCTCAACACCGGCAGCATGGTTACCAAGTCCGGCCAGCCCTCCGGCATGGCCTACCCCACCGGCAAGGCGGCGGTGGACGGCCTCACCGTCTCCCTGGCCAGGGAGCTGGGCCCCCTGGGCATCCGGGTCAACGCCGTGGCCCCTGGCATCGTGGATACGGACATGACCCACTCGGTCCCCCCGGAGGTCCTGGCCCCGCTGACCGCCCGCATCCCCCTGCGGCGCATCGCGGACCCGGGGGAGATTGCAGGGGCCTTCCTCTTCCTGGCCAGTCCCGCGGCGGCGTATATCACCGGGGAAATTCTCCACGTGGACGGCGGCGCGCTCATTTGACGCAAAAGTAAAGGCTGTGCAGCCGCACAGCCTTTATTTTGCCGCCCGCAGGGTGCAGGTATCCCCCCAGCGGCCCAACAGCTCCACCGACGCAAAACCCGCCTCCAGCAGGGCCTCGGTCTCGTGGGCCACGGTCAGCGGCGTGTCGTAGTGGTAGAAAGCGCCGTCAGTGATGCCTTGCTCCGCCTTGAGCCGCGCCAGCTCCCGCCGGTAAAAGATTTCATCGGCCTCCGACGGCGCGAAATAGTCGGTCAGGATGAAGTACCCGCCCGGCTTCAAAGCCCGATGCAGCTTTCGGTAGAGCGTCGCTTTCTCCGCCTGGGTGAAGTGATGCAGGGATTCCACCGACACCGCCGCGTCGAACCGGGCCTCCGGAAAGGGCACATCGAAGTAGGAGCCCCGGATAAGCGTCAGGTCCCTGTCCGGAAATTTTTCCCGCAGCGCAGCCAGCATACCCGGGGCCAGGTCGATGCCCGTCACCGCCGCATGGGGAGCCAGGGCAAAGTAGTACCCCAGCTCCAGCCCCGTGCCGCAGCCCAGGTCCAGGATATGTACTCCCGTCCCCCTGGGCAGCAGCGCGGCGGTAAAGGGGTAGAACGCCTCCGCGGAGGCGATGCAGGTGAGCTGATGTTCCTCGTAGCCCTCCAGCCGGGCATCAAAAAATTCTCCCATCTTTTCCAGCATAGCGCTGCCTCCTTTGCTCCGATGCGCCTATTATACAGGATTTGTTCCGGGGAGGCAAGTCATCCCGCGCCTATTCCGCATAGACTGGGGGAGAGATCTGATCACAAGGAGGCGCTGCGTATGTGCGGCATCGCGGGATTCTGCGGCTTTGGGGAGGACTACCACCGGCGGAGGCGGTACTATGAGGAGGTGCTGGAGGGCCAGGCCCGGTCCGTGGTCCACCGGGGCGGCGACCAGGAGGGGACCTATCTGGCGCCCCACGCCGGGCTGGCCCACGCCCGGCTCTCCATCCGGGACGTGGCCGGAGGCCGCCAGCCCATCGTCCGCAGCAGGGGAGGGAAGGAGTACGCCATCAGCTACAACGGCGAAATCTATAATACAGCCGAGCTTACGACGGAACTGTCAGGAAAGGGATACTCCTTCACAACAACGACAGATACAGAGGTGATCCTGCTGGGGTACATGGATCAAGGCCCGGACTTCTTCCGAAAGCTCAACGGCATCTACGCCTTCGCCATCTGGGACGGCGTGCTGGAGCGGCTGGTGCTGGTCCGGGACCGGGCGGGGGTGAAGCCCCTGTTTTACGCCCGGCGGGGCGGGGAGCTGATTTTCGGCTCGGAGCCCAAGGCCCTCTTCGCCCACCCTGCGGTGACACCGGAGGCGGACCTGGACAGCTTCCGGGAGGTGCTGGGGGTGGGGCCCGCCCGCACCAGCGGCTGCGGCGTGTTCAAGGACGTGTGGGAGCTGGAGCCGGGGACCCTGGCGGTGTTCGGCCGGGACGGCCTGGCGGCAGAGCCCTACTGGCGGCTGGAGGCCAGGGAACATACGGACACCTACCCCCAGACCGTGGAGCGGACCGCCTTCCTGGTCCGGGACGCGGTGGAGCGGCAGATGGTGTCCGACGTGCCGGTGTGCGCGTTCCTCTCCGGGGGCGTGGATTCCAGCATCGTCACCGCGATAGCGGCCGACTGCTTAAGCTGTAAAGGAAAACAGCTCAACACATTTTCCTTCGACTTTACAGGCAATAAGCGCTATTTCCAGTCCAACTCCTTCCAGCCGGAGCAGGACCGGCCCTATGTGGACGTTATGCTCGCGGCCCACCCGGAGCTGCGTCACACCTATCTGGAGTGCAGTGAGGAGGAGCTGACGGAGGAGCTGGAGACGTCCGTCGCCGCCAAGGACCTGCCGGGGATGGCGGACGTGGACGCCTCCATGCTGTACTTCTGCCGCCTGGTGAAGAAGCACAATAAGGTGGCCCTCACCGGCGAGTGCGCCGACGAAATTTTCGGCGGCTACCCCTGGTTCTACCGAAAGGAGCTGCTAGAGGGGGAGGGGTTCCCCTGGTCCCGGAGCGTGGAGATGCGGGAGCTGCTGCTGACGGAGGAGTGCCGCAAGGCGCTGGACCTGGGGGCCTACTCCATGGCCCGGTACCGGGAGAGCGTGGCGCAAACGCCAACCCTCCCCGGCGAGACCGGGGAGACCCTCCGGCGGCGGCAGGTGGCGTGGCTGAACCTGCGGTGGTTCATGCAGACCCTCCTGGACCGGATGGACCGGGCCAGCATGTGGTCGGGCCTGGAGGCCAGGGTGCCTTTCGCGGACCACCGGATCATCGAGTACCTGTACAACGTCCCCTGGGAGATGAAGTACCGGGAGGGGGCGGAGAAAGCCCTGCTCCGGGACGCCTGCGGCGGCCTGCTGCCCCCGGCGCTGATGCACCGGAAGAAGAGCCCCTACCCCAAGACCTACAGCCCGGTCTACCAGGCGTTGGTTGCAAAGAAGTTCGAGGCGATTTTGGCGGACCCCAACGCCCCCATCCGGCCCCTTATCGACCGGGAGAAGGCCAGGGCGTTCGCCGCCGCCCCGGCGGAGCTGGGGAAGCCCTGGTTCGGCCAGCTGATGGCGGGGCCCCAGCTCATCGCCTATCTGGTGATGGTGGACCAGTGGATGGAGCGCTGGCACCTGAGTCTCTAGTCCAGCAGGCGGTAGAGGTAGTAGTCGTACTCCTCCCCGCCGCCGCTGGCGCAGACCACCACGCTGTCGCTGTCGAACCAGTAGGCGTCGTACTCGCTGACGGCGTTGAGGTTTTCCCGGGAAAACTGGACGTAGGTCCCCTTGACGAAATCCAGGACGCCCAGCTCCCCGAAGGTCCCCTCCTTCCAGGTGCGGATCAGCACCTTCTCGCCGTCGGCGCTGGGGACGCACTCAATGTCCGGGTAGTCCGCCTCCGGCCACAGCCAGCCCTCCACTTTGATGCGCTCCCCGCTGGTCAGGTCCACCGCCCAGACGTTCCGTCCGGCGTCCGCTTCCAGGGCGTACCGGGTGCCGGCGTACTGGTTCCCCCAGACGTTGAAGGTGCTGAAGCCGGAGAGGAAGGTCAGCCCCACCCGGCCGGGCTCACCCAGCTCCGGTCTGCCCTGTGCGGCCCAGCCCTCCGGGTCCTGGTCCCGGGCGCCCCAGTTCAGGGACCACACCTCATGGCTGGTGGCCGCCGTGGCGGGCACGTCCCGGAACACCTCCCGGCGCTCCATGGTGGTCAGGTCGATGGCCCAGGCCCGGTAGGAGCCCAACCGGGCGTCCTCGACGGAGTCGCCCTCCAGCACCCAGCAGGAGAGGGTGTTCCCGATAAGGCTGCACGCCTGGGCGTGCTCCCCGGACAACTGGTCCACGTCGTACAGCTTTCCGGCGGCCAGGTCCACACAGTACAGTGCGCCTTCGTAGGTGGACAGCAGCATCTTGCTCCGGTCCCCGGAGACGGCGGCCAGGAAGATATCCAGCGTTTCCGCGCCGGTGCCCGCCAGCACGTCCGCCAGCTCGCCGGTCTCCGGGTCCAGCAGCGCCGGATAGCGGGCGCCGGGGTGTTCCTCCGAGTACCACTGGAACATCACCAGCACCCGGCAGTCCCCGCCGGGCAGGCTGTATAGGGTGTAGGCGGCATCGGAGGGCGTATAGGTGCAGGCGAACTGCCCGCCGTGCTCCACCCACTCGAACTCCACTATAAATTGCTTTCCAAGGACGGTGTACTCCCGGCGGAAGGAGCGGGGCTCCAGCCTGACGAGAGCGCCGTTCTCCTCCCGGTAGGCGTCGTAGCGGTAGCCCTCCCCGCCGGCCCAGATGAGGAACAGGCCGTCCCTGGCCGTGCCGCTGGGGGCGTGGATGTGGGTGCCCCGGATGACGCCGCCCACGTCGATGGTGCCGGGGTCCAGCACCGGGCCGTCCGGGGTGTCCCGGCCGCTCTGGCTGTGCTCCGGCACCACCGCCTGCCCGATGTGGAAAAACGCGAACACCCGCTGCCGGAAGTCCTCGTTGGCCGCCATGGCCGTGGTCAGCAGCGCCGCCAGCAGCAGCGCCAACACTGCCGCCAGCAGGGCGGCCCGCCGCAGCGTGCGCACCGTCAGGCGCGGCTTCTTTGCCTGCTGGGCGGGCAGATACCCCAGGCGCTCCTGGGCCGGGACGATGTAGGCCCCGCGGATGTCCGTCATGGCCTCCAGAATGTCGCGGCCGGTCATAGCAAGCCCTCCTTGTGCAGATATTTTTTCAGCTTCTCCCTGGTGCGGAACAGCATGGACTTGGTCCTGCTGCCGCCGGTCCCGAACTTCTCACCGATCTCCGGCAGGGAGGCCAGGAACCAGTACCGGGCCACGAACACGTCCCGCTCCAGTACCGGCAGCGTCTCCAGGAACCGGTCGATGGCGGCGGCGAGCTCCCGGGCCTCCACCGCCTCCTCCACGCCGCCACCATAGGCGACGCACTCCTCCAGCTCCTCCAGCGCCAGCGCCACCTCGCCGCCGCCCCGCTTGTCCCGGCTGCGGTCCCGCCATTTTTTCAGGCTGATCCGCCGCGTCAGCTTGCCCAGGAACGTGGACAGTACGCTGGGCCGGTGGGGCGGCATGGCGTTCCATGCGGCCAGCCAGGTGTCGTTGACGCTCTCCTCCGCGTCCTCCGGGAGGGAGAGGATGTGGCGGGCGATGGTGTAGCAGTATTTCCCGTACTTTGTCCCGGTCTCCGCGATGGCGCGCTGGTCGCGGGACCAGTAGAGATCGACGATCTTGCCGTCCTCCATAGGATGACCTCCTTGCTTCTGTGTAGGGCCCTTTGCCATACTACTACCCGTTTTTCCCAGCCGGTTGCAAAAGAGAATAAAAAAACACCCGCCATTCCTGGCGGGCGCTTTTGCGTTTGCCCTCTGCTTACACAGCGCGGGTGACTTTGCCGGAACGCAGGCACCGGGTACAAACATAGACATGGCGGGGGGTACCGTCGACGATCGCCTTGACACGCTTGACGTTGGGCTTCCAAGCGCGGTTGGAACGCCTGTGGGAGTGGGAGACCTGGATCCCGAAGGTAACGCCCTTGTCACAGAACTGACACTTTGCCATCCGTTGCACCTCCTCGCTGTTTTAGAATCCTGGGCGCAAAAGCACCATGAATCATCATAGCAGACTTTGCCGGAAAATGCAAGAGAAATTTTTAAAATCCAGAAAACTTTTTGTGCTCTTGCCAATCCGCTCCATTTATACTATAATGAGACGGATACAGAGAGACCCCGCCTCCCGGCGGGCGGAATGGAGGAACGACAATGGTTTTATTGGACGAGATGAAGAGCGGCGTGACCGTGAAGAACCTGGTGGAGTACATCGGCCTGACCGTGGTGAACAAGGGCGACGACTACGAGACCGCCCAGGTGGGCATCCGGGACGTGAACCGGCCCGGCCTGCAGCTCATGGGCTTCTTCGACTACTTCGACGAGCGCCGCCTCCAGGTCATCGGCATGGCCGAGACCACCATGCTGGCGGGCATGGACCCCCAGCAGCGCTCGGACAGCTTCGCCCGGCTCTTTGCATACAAGATCCCGGCGCTGGTGGTGTCCCGGGACCTGGACGTGTTCCCGGAGTGCCTGGCCATGGCCCGGAAGTACCGCAAGACCCTGCTGCACACCACCCAGACCACCGTGGCCTTTACAGCTAAGGTCATCGAGTACCTGACCTCGGCCCTGGCCCCCACCACCACCCGCCACGGTGTGCTGCTGAACATCTACGGCGAGGGCGTGCTCCTCACCGGCGACAGCGGCATCGGCAAGAGCGAGACCGCCATCGAGCTGGTGAAGCGGGGCCACCGCCTGGTGGCGGACGACGCGGTGGACATCCGCCGGGTGGCGGACCAGCTCTACGGCAAGGCGCCGGAGCTGATCCGGCACTACATCGAGCTGCGGGGCATCGGCATCGTGGACGTGCAGCAGCTCTTCGGCATGAGCTCCGTCATGCCCGAGTCGGTGGTGGACCTGGTGGTCCACCTGGAGCGGTGGCGGGAGGACAAGTTCTACGACCGCTTCGGCTTGGACGAGGAGCGGACGGACATCCTGGGGCTGAACATCCCCATCCTCACCATTCCGGTGCAGCCGGGGCGGAACCTGGCGGTCATCGTGGAGGTGGCGGCCATGAACAACCGCCACAAGAAGTACGGCTTCAACGCCGCCCAGCAGCTGGCGGAGGAGCTGGAGCGGCAGGTGCAGGGCGGTTAATACTTTTTCTTGAAAGAAAAAGTATCAAAAAGAACTTTCATATCGCTACCAAAGCGCTGCATTTCCGGCCTTTTTCACACGGTAACGATATATGGGTTTCATTGTGACAAAATATGATGGGAAAAGGGAGAAAGACGACAATGTATAATATTGGTATCGATATCGGCGGCACCAACCTGAAGGCGGGGCTGGTGGATGAACAGGGCCGCATCACCGCCACGAAGAAGGCGCCGCTGCGCTTCGCGTCCATGGAGCAGATGGGCGAGGTGCTGGCCCGGATGGCCATTGAGCTGACCGAGGAGAACGGCGTGGACCGGGCCCAGGTGGCCTCGGTGGGCATGGGGTTCCCCGGCCCGGTGGACGACCGGCGGGGCGTGGTCATCAAGACCGTCAACATCCCCCTCCGCTTCATGCCCGTGGCGGAGATGTTCCACCGGCACTGGGACGTGCCTGTGCGCCTGGGCAACGACGCGGACTGCGCCGCCCTGGGGGAATACTACCACTATGAGGACAAGAACATCGAGAGCCTGATCCTGGTGACCCTGGGCACCGGCATCGGCACCGGCATCATCCTGAACGGCCGCATCCTCACCGGCGTCAACGGCTGCGCCGGGGAGGGCGGGCACATCGTCATCGTCCACGGCGGCGAGCCCTGCACCTGCGGCCGCCGGGGCTGCTGGGAGCGCTACGCCTCCGCCAGCGCCCTCATCCAGCAGACGCGGGCCGCCATGGAGGCGGACCGGGCCTCCTGTATGTGGGACATGACCGGCGGCGACCTGAACAAGGTGGAGGGCTACACCGCCTTCGAGGCCATGCACCAGGGGGACACCTCCGCCAAGCGGGTGGTGCACCAGTACGTGGAGTACCTGGCCGAGGGCCTGGCCAACTACGTCAACATCTTCCAGCCGGAGGTCATCGCCCTGGGCGGCGGCGTCAGCAACGCCCACGACGAGGATCTGCTCTATCCCGTGCAGGCCCTGGTGCTGGACCGGGTCTTCGGCAAGGAGGCCGACGTCCACACCAAGATCGTCAAGGCCAGGCTGGGCAACGACGCCGGCATCATCGGCGCGGCTCTCCTGGGCCGGTCCAGGCAGGCCCGTGTATAAAGAACTGCCCACCCAGCGCCTCCTGCTCCGGCCCGTGGGCCCTCATGACCTGGAGGCGGTCCACGCCTACGCCTCCGACCTGGAGAATACCCGGTACACCATGGGACTGCCCAATGATACCGTGGCGGAGACGGCGGCCTTCCTGGCGGAGGCGGCAGCGGCGTGGGCCCAGGAGCGGCCGGACTGGTACGAGTTCGCCGTCACCCTGGACGGCGCGGTCATCGGCGCCGTCTCTCTGGAGCTGCGGGGCGGCGAGGGCGAGGGGCACCTGGGCTGGATCCTGGATAAGCGGTACTGGCACCGGGGCTACGCCTTGGAGGCCGCCCGGGCCGTGCGGGACTTCGCGTTCCGGGAATTGGGGTTGACGCGTCTGATCGCCCAGTGCGACCAGCGGAACGAGGCGTCCTGGCGGCTGATGGAGAAGCTGGGGATGCGCCTCGCGGATGCCTCCGGCACCCGGACCTACCGAAAACGCAATGAGACCGGCGTGGAGCGGACCTATGTCCTGGACGCGCCGGTGAGCTCTGATCAGTAAGGAGAGTGGCCCATGCCCGATATGGACGTTTTATTGGAACGCCTGCAAAAGACAGTGCCCGCCCTGGAGCTGCGGGAAAACGAGCCCATGGCCCGCCACACCACCTTCCGGGTGGGGGGACCGGCGGCGCTGATGGCCCTGCCCAAGACCGAGGGGGAGGCGCGGCTGGCCCTGCGGGAGGCCGCCGCCCTGGGCATCGAGCCCTTCTTCCTGGGCAACGGGTCCAACCTGCTGGTGGCCGACGAGGGCTACCCCGGCTTTGTGGTGAAGCTGGCGGGCCGCGCCTTCGACGACCAGCGGGAGGTCAACGGCCAGCTCTGGGCCGGCGGCGCCCAGAAGCTCTCCCAGCTGGCCCGGGCCGCCTGGGGCCGGAGCCTCACGGGCCTGGAGTTCGCCGCCGGCATCCCCGGCACCGTGGGCGGCGCTATCACCATGAACGCCGGGGCCTACGGCGGAGAGATGGCCCAGGTGGTGGCCGCAGTCCGGGTGATGGACCGGGCGGGGAACATCGAGGAGGTCCCCAACGACGGGTGCGATTTCGCCTACCGGCACTCCGCCTTCTCCGGCGGGGAGCGGCTGATCCTGTCGGCCCGCTTCGCCCTGGCGCCCGGCGACCCGGCGGAGATCAAGGCGAGGATGGACGACCTGAACGCCCGGCGGAAGGAGAAGCAGCCGTTGGAGTACCCCAGCGCGGGCAGCACCTTCAAGCGCCCGGCGGGCCACTACGCCGCCGCCCTCATCGACCAGTGCGGGCTGAAGGGCCTGCGGGTGGGGGGCGCCCAGGTCAGCGAGAAGCACGCCGGGTTCGTCATCAACACCGGCGGGGCCACCTGCGCGGATATCCTGGCGCTGATGGACCGGGTGCGGGAGCGGGTGTTCCGAGAGACCGGCGTCACACTGGAGCCGGAGGTCCGGCTTCTCCGGTAGCCTGTCCGCGGACATGACCATATGAAGGGGGAGAAGAGAATGGAGATCCTGATTATTTCCGGCCTGTCCGGCGGCGGCAAGAGCAAGGCCGCCACGTTCCTGGAGGACATGGGGTTCTACATCGTGGACAACATGCCCGCCGGGATGATCCTGAAATTCGCGGAGTTCTGCGCCTCGGGCAGCGGCCGGTACGACAAGGTGGCCCTGGTGTACGACGTGCGGACGGCGGACACCTTCGAGGAGTTCTTCTCCGTGCTGACCACCCTCCGCCAGCGGGGGTACCGGGTGCGGCTCCTCTTCCTGGAGGCGGACGTGAACGTCATCATCAACCGCTACAAGGAGACCCGCCGGATGCACCCGCTCCAGGAGCAGGCCGGCTCCCTGGCCGCCGCGGTGGACCGGGAGATCGCCCTGATGGCCCCGGTGCGGGAGCAGGCGGACGTGGTGATCAACTCCACCACCTACTCCACCGCCCGCCTCCGGGCGGAGCTGCTGCGCCTCTTCGGCGGCGGCGACCGGGCGGGGGAGATGCAGGTGAGCCTGGTGTCCTTCGGCTTCAAGTACGGCCTGCCCATGGAGGCGGACCTGGTGATGGACGTGCGCTTCATGCCCAACCCCTTCTACATTGACGACCTGCGCCACAAGACCGGCCTGGACCGGGAGGTCCGGGACTATGTGTTCTCCTTCCGGGAGACGGAGCAGTTTATGGAGAAGCTCCAGGATATGCTGAACTTCGTCCTGCCTCTCTACCGGGAGGAGGGCAAGGCGGTGCTGGTCATCGCCGTGGGCTGCACCGGCGGCCGCCACCGCTCCGTGGCGGTGACCCGGGCCCTGGCCCAGTACATCGCCTCCCTGGGCTATCAGGTCTCGGAGAACCACCGGGACATAACCAGAGGATGACAGGACGGCATATACCATGAAAAAGAATCTGTATCACGGCCCCAGCCGGAAGGGCCCCCGCATCACCGCCATCGGCGGCGGCACGGGGCTGAGCACCATGCTGCGGGGCCTGAAGCAATACACCGACAATCTCACCGCCATCGTCACGGTGGCGGACGACGGCGGCGGCTCCGGGGTGCTGCGCCAGGAGCTGGGGATGCTCCCGCCGGGGGACGTGCGCAACTGCCTGGAGGCCCTGGCCAACGTGGAGCCCCTCATGAGCGAGCTGCTCCACTACCGGTTCACCGAGGGCTCCCTCAAGGGCCAGAGCTTCGGCAACCTGTTCCTGGCGGCGCTGAACGGCATCTCCGGCGGGCGCTTCGACGAGGCGGTCAGCCGCATGAGCCAGGTGCTGGCTATCACGGGCCGGGTGCTGCCGGTGACCAACGGCAACGTGCAGCTGGAGGCGGAGTTCGAGAACGGGACGCGGGTCCTGGGGGAGTCCAAGATCTTCTACTGCAAGAAGCGGGAGGACTGCCGCATCCGGCAGGTGCGCCTGCTGCCGGAGCGCCCCACGGCGCTGGGACCGGCGCTGGACGCCATTCAGGAGGCGGATATGCTGATCCTGGGCCCCGGCAGCCTCTACACCAGCATCATCCCCAACCTGCTGGTAGACGGCATCGCCCAGGCCGTGGCGTCCACCCACGCCATGAAGATCTACGTGGGCAACGTGATGACCCAGGAGGGGGAGACGGAGGGCTACACCTGCTCGGACCACATCCGGGCCATCTTCCAGCACTCCCTGCCGGGGCTCTTCTCCCTGTGCCTGGTGAACGACGCCGACTTCCCGGCGGAGGTGCTGGCCCGCTATGCCAAGGAGGGCGCTGAGCCGCTGGCGGTGGACGCTGACGAGTGCGCCGGACTGGGGGTGGAGGTGGTGAGCCGCCCTATCTCGGTGGTCCGGGACGGCCATATCCGCCACGACCCGGACAAGCTGGCCCGGGCGCTGCTGGAGCTCCACGCCCGGCAGCGGGTCCGCGTGGCCGGACTGGGGCGGTACCACGTGGAGTAATGTCAAAAAAGGCCGTGGGCCTTTTTTGACAAGGGGTTTCGCTTCGCTACGCGCCTCGCTTGTGCGCCGAAGGCGCACAAGTTCGACGCACGCCGTCGGGCGGCCTTTGGCCGCCATAGGCCTGGGCTCGCCGTAGGCGAGCTAACGGCTCCGCGCAAGGTGTTTTTTCCGAGGCACATGTCCCCGGAAAAAACGATTTCACTTTATTTCGCGCCGTGCGCGGCGCGAAACTCTACGAGGTTTTTGATACACCGGGAGTCATCTATCTGACAGAACATTCGCGCTCCAAGCGCCGCAAGCCCCGCGTTTTCACGGAGGGACGGGTTCGGTATTCCATGCGGGAGCGTGAGGAGAAATGGGGGAGGGGAGAACCATGTCCTTTTCCGGAGAGGTCAAGCAGGAGCTGTGCCGGGTCCCGCTGGACCGGCCCTGCTGCGCCAGGGCGGAGGCCTACGGCGTCCTGCTGTGCTGCAACACCTTCACCCCCGGCGAGGTCCGGGTGGTGACGGAGAACGGCAGCTTTGCCGGCCGGCTGCCCGGACTCATGGAGCGGGCCTTCGGCGTGGCCTTTGACCGCCTCCCCGCCCCGGAGGAGCAGAAGCGGATCTTCCAGATCTCCGACCCCGCCAAGCTCCACCGGATCGTGGAGGCCTTGGGCTACGACCCCCGGCAGAGCCCGGTGCTGCACATCAACTTTGGCCTGCTTGAGGAGGACTGCTGCCGCTCGGCGTTCCTGCGGGGGGCGTTTCTGGCGGGGGGCAGCGTGACGGAGCCCAGCAAGCGCTACCACCTGGAGCTGGTGACGGGCCACGCCCAGGCCAGCCGGGAGCTGATGGCCCTGCTGGCGGACATGGAGCGGCGGCCCCGAATCACCGCCCGGGCGGGAGGACAGGTGATCTACTTCAAGAGCAGCGACCAGATCGAGGACCTGCTGACGCTGATGGGCGCGCCGG
Organism: uncultured Oscillospiraceae bacterium; assembly: GCA_947589745.1. Lineage (GTDB taxonomy): Bacteria > Bacillota > Clostridia > Oscillospirales > Oscillospiraceae > Pelethomonas. Next base: position 652 of record CANQCS010000009.1, on the reverse strand, counting down.
TCAGCGCCATGGCGCTGATGAACGCCCGGGCGGAGAAGGAGCTGCGCAACGGGGTGAACCGCCGGGTGAACTGCGAGTCGGCCAACCTGGACAAGGCGGTGGACGCCGCCCAGGAGCAGCTGATGGCCATTCGCCGCCTTTACGACCTGGGGAGGGTGGAGGGCCTGCCGGCCCAGCTGAAGGAAACCATTGTGCTCCGGGAGACGTTCCCGGAGCTGACGCTGTCGGAACTGGCGGAAGAATTTGATCCCCCGATCACAAAAAGCTGCCTGAACCACAGGCTAAGAAAATTAGTTGCTCTGAGCAGGCAGTAGGGGGCTCCGCCCCCCTCTGAGTCCGGTAGGGACCTCCGGTCCCTGCTGTCCCCCGGTGACTTTTCCCTTGCCGGAAAAGTCACCAAAAGGGCATTTAAGAAAACCAGAAATGGTTGGCTTGATAGTGAAAAGGACCTATACAATTATCATACCTTTTCTTGAAAGAAAAAGTACCAAAAAGAACTTTCATATCGCTGCCAAAGCGTTGCAATTCCAATATTTCCCGCACGGTAACGATATATGGTTTTCATTGAAGAATCGTATCAGCTGACACTCTTTAGTGCAAAAAGTGAAGGGGCCGGTATGAGATGCAAAGGTATCCGCATCTCATACCGGTC